>JBOGKL010000409.1:0-12988 GCA_050745525.1 Terriglobales bacterium
GTGGTGGAGTGCCTGCGGGCGCCCGAGGCCGCGCCCGCGGCCGAAATGGCCGGCTTTGAAACGGGAGTGATGCATGCTTGAGGCCGCCTGCAATCGCCGCGAGTTCTGCCGCATGGCCGCCGCGGGCATGGTCTGGGCCGCGGCTTGGCCCACGCTGCCGCACCCGGATGGCCGCGACCCCGCCTCGTCGCACCGCTTTGCCGCGCGCCAGGTGGGCGACCGCTGGCTGCTGTTCACGCCCCAGGGCCAGCCCTTTTGGATGCTCGGCGTCTTTCAAGTGGATCTTTCCTCAACGCGCTTCGACGGCGACCTTTCGCAGCGCAGCCTCAGCCTGGCCAAATACGGCAACGAAGAGGTGTGGGCCGAGCAGGCGGTACGCCGGTTGCGCGCCTGGGGCTTCAACTGTCTGGCCGAGTACGCGAGCGAGTACGCGCTGCCGATTCCTCTTTATGGCCGCGGAGGCAACCAGGAGCGCATGCCGTTCACGGCGATGATCCGCCCGGCGGCCTTCAGCCTGACCAATCGCTGGTCGTATGCCTCCGGGCCGGTCAAGGACATCATCGCCGCCACCGACCCGCGCATCTACCGCGGCTGGCGCGGCAGCACCACGCCGGATGTGTTCGATCCCAACTTCGGCGCCTATGCCCAGCGCGAAGCGGCGGAGCTGGCCGGGCGCTGGAGCTTCTCGCCCTGGCTCGTGGGCGTGACCTGCGACGATGCCGACGATCTCTACGGCTTCGGCCCGGGACCGGACCCGCCCGTGGCCCGCCTGCACCCGCATCTGGGCTGGCTGGTGCTCATTGCCAACCCGGAGCAATCACAGAACCGCAAGCTGGGCGTGCGCTACCGCGATCCCCGCCTGCACGCTAAATACGCGCTGCGCGCGCTGCTGCAGCGCCAATACGGCACCATCGGCAACCTCAACGCTGCCTGGACGGCGCGTTACACCAGTTGGGACTCTGACGGCGGCTGGCCCTACGGGAGTGGCTTTCTGGATGAAAGCGGTCGCGGCGCCTGGCTGGGCAGCGGCGACGCGCTCGCCAACGCCGCCGGGGCCGTGCGCGCGGATCTGAACGTGTTTCTCGGCCGCTTCGCCGAGCAGTACTTCGAGGCCGTCGCCGGCGCCGTGCGGCGCCATTTCCCCGGCTATCTCGTCTATGGTCCCGCCACGCTCAATGGCTGGAACGGGCTGACGCGGGCACCCATTCTGCGGGCGGCGGGGCAGGCCCTGGACGTGGTGCAGGCCAATGCCTCCACCGACGAGCTACTGCGGCGCACGGCCGCGGCCACCGGCAACGTGCCGCTGGTGACCTGGACGGGCATGGTGGCCAATCCCGACTCGGCCCTGTTTGAATTTCCCAACGCGGGTGCGGGCGCGCTGCGCTTCCCGACGCAAGCCGCGCGCGGCCGCGCCTACGCCCAGGCCATCCTGGACGAGTGGGAGCACACCACCGCGGCCGGCGTGCATCCGGTGGTGGGCACCAAGTTCTGGTCGTTCGCCGATTCCTGGACGGAAAAGATGAACTGGGGGCTGGTCACCCCGCGCGACAACGCCTACGACGGGCGCGAGGCCGTGCGTGCGGGCGGACGCGATGCCTGGAGCTTCGCCACCGGGGGCGAAGCACGCGACTTCGGCGATAGCGTGACGGCCATACGGGAGGTCAACACCGCCGTGACCACCCTGCTGCGGCGCCAGGGGCAGCCGCAATGACGCAGGCGGCCGCCCCGACGGTTGCGTGGGAGACCATTCCCGCCGGCTTGCGCCGTCCGCTGCTGGGCGGCATGCGCTGGACTTTGTGGCTGGCGCTGGGTGCGGTGCCGTTTAGCTATGGCACGCGCGTGCTGCTGGCGCGGATAAGCCCGGAATGCCTGGCCATCTTCGGCCTGCTGCTGGTCTACATCAACTTCGTCGCTGCGTTTCTGTTCCTGGGGGGCAACGCGGTTGCCATCCGCTATCTGCCGCAAATCGAGACGGAGCGGCGGCGCGACTTTCTCGGCTCCTACGTCTTGGTGCTGGCGGGCGCGTGGCTACCCTGGGTTGTCCTGGCAGCCGTGGACCCGCGCCCAGTGCACTGGCTGCTGGGCAGCCTGGGCGGAGGGGAATTCACGCTGCTGGCCATACTGCTGGCCCCGCTGCCCATCCTGTTTTCGCTGCTGTTGGCGGCGCTCAAGGGCGCCCTCGACATTGCCGCCGCCCAGGTCTTGTATCGCACCGTGACGCTGGGGACGTTTGCGGGGGTGCTGGTCGCGTTTCTCTGGGCGCGTCCGCTGCTGGCGGTCCATGCCGTCGCCTTCCTGTGGACCTGGTATTTCCTGCTCATGGCCGGCGCCGCGGCGGCGGCGGCGCGGCGTTGGGAACGCTGCAGCGCGACCGCGGTGCGGGGCCGGCCGCGCTGGTTTCTGCCCGCCGGCTTCTGGCGCTACACGCTCGGACTGCAGGCCTCGAGCGTGCTCGGCTTTTTCGCCACCCAGCTCGATATGCTGCTGGTGCTGGGGGCGGGCGGTCTGCGCCAACTGGGCGAATATGTCGCCATCATGGCCTTGGCGGCGCTGGCCATGGCGGCGTTGAAGCTGCTGCTCGACGCCTTCATGGCGGCGATCACCCACGGTGAGGCGCGCCGCATCCGGCCCGGCGCAGAGCAAGACGTGCAACTGAGCGGCGAGTTGTTTCGCCAGTGCAGCCGCCTGCTGCTGCCGATGATTCTGCTGCTGGGTGCCGGCTTGGCGTGTCTGGCCTCGCCGCTATTGGCGATCTACGGCGCGCGCTACGCCACGCTGCTGCCGGCGCTGCGCTGGCTGGGTCCTTGCGCCGCGATCGCGGGGCTGAACTATCTGCTGGGTAGCAGTCTTTCGGCGCTGGGCCATCCGGGCGCGGAAGTAAAAGCCAAGTGCGTGCGCATTGCCGCGTACGTGGCTTTGTTCTTTCTGCTGTGGCCGCGGCTGGGAATTGTCGGAGCGGTGCTGGCGTGGGGCGCGGCGGAGCTGCCCTACCAGGGCATGAATCTTATGTATCTGCGGCGGCTGGCGCCGTTCCCGCTGCGCTGGCGGCGGCTGTATCCCGCCTACCTGGCGGCGGTGGCGCTGCTCGCCGCGGCGGTGCAGTGGCTGCGGCCCACCGGCATGGCCGCCGGCATATGCCTTTGGGCCTGTATCGGCGGCGTGTTCCTGGTGCTGGCGGGCTATAGCTGGCAGGAGCTGCGCGGACACGCTCGCATTTTTCTGCCTGGCTCCTTGGTCGAGGTGCGGCCATGAACACGCCTGCGATTCTGCACGTCGAGGTAGGCGGCAGTTACGGCGGCTCGCTGCGGGCGCTGGAGCTGTACCTCCGCCATTGCGACCGGCGCCGCATGCAACACGACCTCTTGCTGTACTATCCCACTCCTGGGATGGAGCGCCTGCGGCCCTTGGTGCGCCGGCTCTCGGTGCTGGCCGAGGCCGTGCCGTGCGGCCGTGGCCAGGACCTGCGCAAGCTGCTGCTGACGCCGAAGCTGGTCCGCCATTTTCGCGCCAGCGGCTGCGCCCTGATCCACTGCAACAACAGCTTTCCCTATCAGGCGCCGACGGTGCTGGCGGCGCGCCAGGCCGGTCTGCCTCTGGCCGCGCACGTACGCAACCCTCTGCGCGGCACTGCGGCCACGCGCTGGCTGGCGCGGCAGGCATGCTTGCTCGTCGTCCTGCACGAAGTCCAGGCCGAGCAGTTGCGCGGTTGGGAGTTGGGTGTTCCCGTGGCCTGCTGTCCCGACGGGGTCGAGCTGGCGCCAAAAGCTGCCGACCCGGACCGCGCCACAAAATTCCGGAGACAGTGGCTGGAGCCAGGCGGCGTGTTGGTGGGCGCGCTGGGCCGGCTGACGCCGCAAAAGGGCTTTGCCGACCTGATCGCGGCCGCGGCCGCGGTGTTGCCCAGCCATCCTGGCGTGCGCGTGGCGATCTTCGGCGAGGGCGAGGAACGAGTGCGCTTGCAAGCCCTGATCGCAGCGCACGGGTTGTCCGGCCGCGTATGGCTGGCGGGCTTTGAGCCGGACACGGCCAGCGTGCTCGCCGCGCTCGATCTGCTCGTTTGCTCCTCACATTGGGAGGGCCTTCCCCTGAGCGTGCTCGAAGGAATGCTGGCCGGTGTGCCCGTGGTGGCGACCGCACGCGCGCTCGCAGGCGATCCCCGCCTCTACGCGTACTTGGCCGCTCCACCCTCGGCCCCTGAACCCGGGGCGCTGGCGCAAGCGATGCGAAGGGCACTCGGCACATGGGCGGACCATGCGCCGCGCAGCGAGGAGGCGCGACGGTGGGTGGCTCAGGAATTCGCGCCCGCTACGGCGGCCGCGCGCCTGGACGAGCTGTTTGAACCGCTCACGCGCTCCGGCGCGCGCGAGCAGGCCTTTTACGAAAGCGCGTACCAGCAGCCGGGCTGGCGCCGTCCCACGGCCGACGCCGCCGCCACCCCCGGCGCGCGCTTCGACAAGATGTGGTATCAGGTGGCGCAAGCCGAGGTGCTGCCGCGGCTCGCGTTGCGTGATCGGCGCGTGCTGGAGATTGGCGCCGGCTACGGCGCGCTCGCCTCCTATCTGAACGCGCGTGGCGCGCATTACGTCGGTCTCGATCTGGCCGCCAGCGCTTTGCGCCAGTTCCCGCGCTCGCTCACCCGCTGCGCGCCCGTGCGCGCCGATGCCTGCCGGCTGCCCTTCCCCGACGCCGGCTTCGATGTGGTGCTGTGCATGGAGGTGTTCGAGCACATTCCCGACCGGCGCCGCCTGCTGGCGGAAATCCGCCGCGTGGCCGCCCCCGGCGCCGCCATCGTGCTGAGCACGCCCAACTACGCCAACTTCTTCCTGCCGCTGAAGCTGCTCGCCGGATGGGGCTGGCGGCGCGCGGCGGAATACGTGCATCTGCAGCCGGTGGATCACACTCAATTCGCCTTCCGCCTGCGGCCGCTGCTTTCTGAGTACGGCCAGATCGTCGAGCAGCGCGCCATTCGCCTGCATCCGCCGCTGTTCGAGCGCCTCGACTACCGCTACGGACCGGGGCGCGGCCTGGCCTGGATCAATGACTGGATCTTTGCCTGGGAGCGCGGCCACGCCGCGCGTTCCCCCTGGCGTCATTGCGGGCTGCACACCTGCTTCCTCTTGCGCGCGCGGGAGGCCAGGCCGTGCTGATGTCTACGTTGCTGCCGCCGGCCGCACCGCCCAGGGTCGCGCCCACGCGCACGCTGCGCCGCCTGGACTGGCTGGGCCTCGCCGCGCTCGCCGTGGCAGCGCTGGCGCTCTACGCGCCCGTGCTGGCGCGCCTGGGTGCGCAATGGTGGACGGATGAGACCTATTCCTACGGGTTTCTGGTGCCGCTGTTCTGCGCCTGGCTCGTCTGGCGGCGGCGCGGGCGCCTGCGGACGCTGGCCCCGCGGCCGGCACGATCGGGCTGGTGGTGCGTCGCGGGCGCGCTGGCAATGCTCTTGGTCGGGCGGCTGGGATCGGAACTCCTGATGACCCGCCTCTCGCTGCTGCTCATGCTGACCGGCTTGATCCTGGTGTTGGCGGGCCGGCGCTGGCTGCGCGCGCTGGCGTTTCCGCTGTGCTTTCTCGCCTTCATGATTCCGCTGCCGGTGCTCATCTACAATCTCGCCACGCTGCCGCTGGAGAGCGTGGCGACGCGCGCCGGCGTGGCGCTGGTGGCCTGGACGGGCCTTCCCATCCTGCGTCAGGGCAATCTCATCGCGTTGCCGGCGACGGTGCTGGACGTGGTGGCCGCCTGCAGCGGCATCCGCTCGCTGCTGGCGCTGCTGGCGCTGGGAACCGCCTATGGCTACTTGACCGAACCCGGTCTCGGACGGCGGATGATTCTGGTGGCGGCGATGGTGCCGCTCGCGATTGTGAGCAACGCGGTGCGCATCGCATGCACGATTCTGTTGTCGTTTCCGCTCGGAGCCGCCGCCAGCCACGGCGCCTGGCATCAGCTCACCGGACTCGAGGTCTTTGTCATCGCGGTGGTGGGCCTGGTTCTGATCCAGCGCCTTCTGCACGTCCGCGCCCCAGGGAAGGCGGCGTCCCGTGCCTGAGCGCTCCGCTCCCTTGGCCCGCCGAAGTTTCGCGCTGGCGCTGGTGCTCATCGCGGCCGCGGCGGCCATGGGTTTGTTTCTGCATTCCGACGCGCCGCCGCCGGCGCGCCCGCTGGCGGCGTTTCCGATGCAGTGGGCGGGCTGGCGCGCCGAGTCGCTGCCGCTGGCTCCCGCGACGCTGGCCGCGCTCGACCTGCACGATTATCTGAACCGCGTCTATTTCGGCCCGGACCAGCAGGTGATTGGGCTCTATATCGCCTATTACCCGAAGCAGACCTTCGGGGATGACATTCATTCGCCCAAGCACTGCCTGCCCGGCGCCGGCTGGGTGCCGATTGAAAACGGCGCCCTGCAGGTTTCGCTGCCCTCGGGCGCGATCGCGGTGAACAAATATCTGGTCGCGCGCGGCCATGAACGCGAGCTCGTCCTGTACTGGTTTCAGCAGGAGGGGCGTGTCGTGCGCAGCGAGTACGGGAGCAAGTTCTACCAGGTCTGGGATGGTTTGCGGCGCCGGCGCAGCGACGCGGCGCTGGTGCGCGTGGTCGTGCCCGCCGACGGCGAAGGGGCGCAGGCGGCGGCGCGGGGCACGGCCTTCATTCGCCAAATTCTCCCGCGCCTGAACGCCTACGTGCCGGATTGAGATTCAAGGAGGGCATCATGAAGACGAAGGCAATCACGACGGTTGGCATGGTGGGCGCGCTGGCCCTGGCGGCTTTGCTCGCCGGGTGCGCGCGCCATCCGCAGCAGGCGGCCCAGGCACTGCTGACCGAAGCGCGCCAGTATCACCGCCAGGGCAAGGACAAGGCGGCCGTCATCGAGATCCGCCGCGCGCTGCAGGTCGAGCCCGGCTCGATCGCCGCCTACCGCATGCTGGCCGACGTCGAACTGGGACAGCAGCAATGGGCCGAGGCCTACGCCGCGCTGCGCGAGATCGTGAATCTCGATCCCAGCCGCGCGCCGGCGTGGCTGGACCTGGGGCGGCTCTATGTCCGCAACCGCGAATGGACGCAGGCGCACCAAGCGGCCGAGACCGTGCTGCACCTTGACCCGAACAACCCGGCCGCACATCAGATCCTGGCCACCGTGGATGCCGCCCAGCAGGATGCCGCCGGCGCCGAGCGCGAGCTGACGCTGGTGACGCAGTTGCGTCCGCGCGATCCGGACGCCTGGATCAACCTCGCCCTAGCCCAAGCCGGACAGCGGCAAACCGCGGCCGCCACTCAATCGCTGCGCACCGCGACCGCGGTGAATCCGCAGGCGACGCTCGCCTGGGCCGATTGGGGGCAACTGCTGCAGTCGGAGCACGACGCCGCCGCGGCCGAATCCGTGCTGCGCCAGGGCCTCGCGGCGAACCCGCGCTCGACCTCGCTCTGGCTGGCGCAGGCCTCGCTCGACGAGAACGCCGGCCGCACGGCGCAAGCCAACCAGGACATCGCGACGCTGTGGCAGCGGCGGCATGATGCCGCTGCGGCGCTGGCGGCCGGCGAATTCTACGGGCGCCGCGGCGATTGGACTTCGGCCGTGCGCGTCGAGCAGGCGGGTCTGCCGCTGCAGCCGCCTGATGTCGCCCTGCGCGAGCAGTTGCTGACGGCGTACCTGCATACGCGCCAATGGCAGCAAGCCGATGATCTCGCCGGTGCCCTGCTTCACCTCCATCCCGGCGACGTGCCGGCGCAACTGGCCCAGGCGCGCGTGCGGATCGCGCGCGGCCAGGCGGGGCAGACCCTGCCCGCGCTGGAAGCGCTGGCGCAAGAGCATGCCGGAGAGGCTCCAGTTCTCTATACGCTCGGCCTGGCGCAATGGCACGCCGGGCGCGTGGCCGAGAGCATACAGTCACTCGATGCGGCCTCCGCCGCCGACCCGCACTGCGCTCCGTGCCTGGAGCTGCTGGCGCGGCTCTGGATGCAGCAGGGCAGCCCCACCACCGGCCGCAATTATACCGCCCGCCTGCGCAAGCTCGGCGTCAGCCCCGCTGCCGCCGACCGCTTGCTGGGCGAGGCCGATCTGCAGGCCGGGCAAGCTCAGGCCGCGTTGCAGCAATTCCAATCTGCCGGGCTGGCACACTCGTCGCTCGCTGAAGATCACGTCCTTCTGGCGCAGGCGGCCGAAGCCGCCGGCCAGCTTGCTATGGCGCAACAGCAGTACCAGCGTGCGCTGGCGCGGCAGACCGCCTGGAGCGCGCGCTCCACGGACCTGCTGGGCCATCTGGTGCACGTGGAGGCTGCGCGGGGCCAGTGGCCGGCGGCAGAGAGCGCCATTGCCCATTTCCAGTCCGCGCACCCCAAGGATGCCGCCGGCCCCTGGTTGGAGGCAACGGTGGCCATGGCCCGCGGACGCACGCCAGTGGCGCGCACGGAGCTGCACCGCGCCCTGCACTTGCAGCCGGACTTTGTGGAGGCGGAAATCGAGCTCGGCCGCCTGAACCAGCAATCCGGCGACTGGCAGCGTGCCGCGTCTTGGTATGAACAAGCCCTCAAGCAGGAGCCCACGTTTGCGCCGCTATTGGCCGTGGTGGGCAACCTATACCTGCAGCAGGGCCAGTTGCCGCAGGCTGAGCAGTATTACCGCCAGGCGCTGGCCGCACAGCCCGGTTTTGTATTGGCCGAAGCCAACCTCGCCTGGTGCGAAGCCGCCACCCACCAAAACCTGAACGCGGCGCTGGCGTTGGCGCAGAAGGCGGCCCGCGCGGCACCGGAGATGGTCTCGGTGCAGGATACCCTCGGTTGGGTGTACTACAAGCTCGGCAGCTACCAGTCGGCGCTGCCCATTCTGCAGCACTGCGTGGCCGCCTCGCCACGCTCCTCCGAGTACCACTTCCATCTCGGAATGACGCAATTAGCCGCCGGGGAGACCTCCGCGGGCACCGCGGAGCTGCGGCAGGCTCTGGCGCTGCACCTGGCCTCGCCCGAGGCACAGGCCGCGCGCGCGGCCCTGCGCCACGCTCGCGCTTAGACCCGGTCCCACAAAAGCTCTCGTAGGAACCGCGGGCGCCCAAGTGCCCGCCGGGCTGCACGTTCCGCTTCGTTTCAGGCGCGCGGCGGCTTTGAGTGCTAGAGTGGGAAGCTCGGGTCACTATGACAAAGGCGGAATTACTGCTTCCCCCACTGCCGACAGCGAGGGCTGGAACCCGGATACCGAGCTCGCGACGCGCCCTGCCGACACTGTCCTGCTGCTTTATCACGGCGTAGCCGGGCCCGGGCCGGACGGCCATTCCCGCTTCAGCGTCAGCCGCGATATGTTCGCCGCGCATTTGCGCCTCCTGCGCCGGCTCGAGAAGGAGAGCGCGGTCCAGGTGCTCGGTCTGCCCGCCTGGTGGTCGGGCATGGCGGCGCGCGCGCGCCCGGTGGTGTCGTGTTTCGATGATGGCGGCCGCAGCGATTACGAGCATGTGCTGCCCCTGCTCAGCGAGTTCGGTTTCCGCGCCAGCTTTTTCATCACACCCGCGCGGGTGGGCCGCCCCGGTTACATGGATTGGACGCAGATCCGGGCGTTGGCTGCCGCGGGGATGCACATCGAGTGCCACGGCTGGGACCACGTACCCCTGACTCGGCTGGCGCCGGCGGCGCTGTCAACGCACCTGCGCGTGGCGCGTCACACGCTGCAGCAGGGGGCTGGCGCGCCCGTGCAATTCCTGGCCGTGCCCTTTGGGTTCTGGAACCGCCGCGTGCACGATATCGCCATGGAATCGGGGTACGGGGCGCTGTGTACCTCACACCCGGGGCTGGCGCGGGCCGGCACGCTGCAACTGAAGCGCAATGCGCTGCGCGCATCCACTTCGGTGCGGCAATTGCAGGCGTGGCTGCAGGGTCATCGGGGAACCTACGCCAGACGCATCGGTCGCCATTGGCTGCTGTGGACACCGAAACAAATTTTGGTACGCCTGCACACGCCGACGGCGACGCCGATCCCGGCGCGCTCGTTGCCGTCCACCCCTGGACCGACGCGCTGCCTCGCGCCAACATATCGCGCCCGCCCACTACGGCGGCCGCGCCACCGCTCCGTATGTCTTGACAGCATGTTGCATCCGGTGCTACGATGCCCCCGTTTTACCTCACGTTGTGCAAGGAGGGGGCGATGCGTAAAGTAGTGCTTCCGGTGTTATTTTCGGCGTTGGTCGGCGCCTTTGTCATTCTTGGCGCTGCCTGCAGTAAGAGCAATTCCGCGGCCGCCACCTCGGCGAGTGCCAATCCCTACGCCGCCGGGGCTCCCACGGCGCAAAACACGGTCCGGCCCGGAGCTCCCGGGCAGCCGACCCAGACCATCCCCGCCCAGCAGTAAGCAGTAAGCGCTGGCCGGCGCGCGTAAGAGAGGAGACGGAAATGCGGAAGTTTGTGCTTCCAGTGTTGGTGGGCGGACTTGTCCTTCTGGGAGCTGCCTGCAGCAAGAGCAACAGCGCCGGCGCTTCCGCTTCCGCGGCCGAAGCCGCCGCGCCGCGCGCGGTCAATGTGGTGCAACCGGGAGCGCCGGGCGCGGCCACCAAGGCGCTGCCCAAGGGCGAAGTGCCGTCGTTCCCCACCCCGCAGCCCTCCATGGAAGACATCATGTTCATGCAGGGCATGGTCGAGCATCATGCCCAGGCGCTGTACATGGTGGATCTGCTGCGCACGCACACCAACAACTCCGAGATGCATGCGGTGGGCGACAAGATCTTCATCTCGCAGAGCGAGGAGATCAAGACCATGCAAGACTGGCTCCGTGACCATCATGAGGCGGTTCCCGTGGTCGGCGCCAAGGGCGTGGTCACGCTCAACGGCAAGGTCATGATGCCCATGCCCGGCATGCTCACCCCGGCGCAGATGCATACGCTCGCCTCCGAGCACGGCGTCGCCTTCGATCACAGCTTCCTAACGTTAATGATTCAGCACCACACCGGCGCTCTCTCCATGGTCACCCAGCTGCGCAATACGCCTGGGGCCGACCAGGAAGCCGGCGTCTTTAACTTCGCCACTGATATTGATGTCAGCCAGACTGCCCAAATCCGACGCATGCGCGGTCTGCTGGGAGAAAAAATCCAATGAATCGCTTCCGCAGTCTCCTTTCTTCCGCGCTCACGCTGGCCCTGTGCTTGGGCCTGGGGCTGACGCTGGCCGCGCAGATGCGTCCCAAGGGCAACTTTGACGTCAACCCGCTGTTGCCCAACGACCCGCGCGTGGGGCTGGCGCCCGGTCTGTACAACCCCGGCACCGCCATCGAGAACCTGCGCCACGTCGCCTTCCTGCATCAGCCGCAGGGGTTCTTCAATCCCAACCCGAACGTCTCGGGCCTAGGATCGCTCGATTACTCCAACAGCGATCTGGCCTTCTCCGGCAACCTGGTCATCCAGGGGAACTTTCACGGGCTGCTGTTCTACAACGTCTCCAACCCGGAAAAGCCTTACCTGGAAACCGCCGTGGTGTGCCCGGGCGGGCAGGGCGACGTCTCCGTCTACAAGAACCTGCTGTTCGTCTCGGTGGAAAGCGGCGGCACCGCCAATTGCAGCAATCCCACGCCGCTGCCGGCTTCGTATCTGGCGGCGCGGCGCGCGGCGTTCGCCAAGCGGCGCGCGGGCGACAAGAGCGTCGTGATGCCCCAGCGCCCGGCCCAGGCCAATAACTTTGCCGGCATCCGCATTTTCGACATCAGCAACCCCGCCAGCCCGCAGCAGGTTGCCGAAGTTCAGACCTGCCGCGGCTCGCACACCAACACGCTGGTCACCAGCCCGAACGATCCCAACAACGTCTACATCTACGTGAACGGCATCTCCGGGGTACGCCCGGCGGCGGAGCTGGCGGGCTGCAACAGTGGTGGTCCCAACGACCCGAACTCCTCGCTCTACGGCGACTACATTATTCAGGTGCCGTTGAAAGACCCGGCCGCGGCCAAGGTGGTCAACCACGCCCGCATTTTCGCCAGCGCCAATGCGAAGGTGCTGGAAGCGCTGTGGAAAGGCGGCAATCACGGCACCGACACGCAGACCACGGCCGCGACCACAGCCTGCCACGATGTCACCGCCGATCCCTCGCTGGGGCTGGCGTTGGGCGCATGCGAAGGCAACGGCCTGTTGCTGAACATCAGCAACCCGGCGCATCCGGTGCGCATCACCGACGTGGCCGATTCCAACTTCTCCTTCTGGCATTCGGCGTCGTTCAACAACACCGGCACGACGGTGGTCTTCACCGACGAGTGGGGCGGCGGAACGCAGCCGCGCTGCCGCGCCACCGACCCCCGCAACTGGGGCGCCGATGCCATCTTCACGCTGGAGGGCACGGGCAGCCATCGCCATCTGGTGTTTGACTCCTATTACAAGCTGGCTGCACCGCAGACCCAGTACGAGAACTGCGTGGCGCACAACGGCTCACTGATTCCGGTGCCCGGACGCGACATCATGTCGCAAGCTTGGTACCAGGGGGGCGCTTCGATTTTCGATTTCACCAACCCGCATAAACCTTACGAGATCGCCTATTTTGATCGCGGCCCCATCAACGGCCACAAGCTGGTGCTGGGCGGCTACTGGTCGGTGTACTGGTATAACGGCTATCTGTATGGGTCCGAGATCGCCCGCGGCCTCGACGTGTTCCAACTGACGCCCAGCAGGTATCTCACCCAGAACGAGATTGACGCCGCCCGGCTGGCGCATTTCGACCAGCTCAATATTCAGGACCAGCCCACCTACACCTGGCCGAACCGCTTCGTCGTGGCTCGTGCCTACCTCGATCAACTGACCCGCGACCATAGCTATCCGGCCTCCGCCATTCAGGCGCTCAACGACGCCATGAAGCAGGTGAAGAGCAGCCAGGGCAGCGCGCGCCATGCGGCCGAAGCCAAGCTCAACGGCCTGGCCCGCCGCCTCGGCGCCGCGGCCGGGCACGCCGCAAACGCGCGCGCTGCCATGCGTATGCGCAACGCGGCCAAGGTGATTCTGGCGCGCGATGCGCAGTTGCAATAATCTTTAGCCCAGCTCAGATA
>JBOGKL010000410.1:0-19574 GCA_050745525.1 Terriglobales bacterium
CGACCGAAGATGCCGATCGCGCCTGAGCGGCCCGTGTATCGCGCTCCTTCGCCGGCGGCGCCGGCCCCGCGCCCGGCCGCGCCCGCGACAACGGCGCCAACGGCGGCCCGTGTCCCAACGCCCGCGCCGGCACGGCCGGCTACAGGGGTCAGCGCTGGACCTGCGACGGGAACGGCTGCGCCGAGCGCGCCGGCGCGACCGGCCACGCCGCCGCCGCCGCCCCACACGCCGACGGTACGGCGCCCGATGTTGAACATTTCCAAGGCGGCGCCGGCGGCAGCGGGGCCGGGCGCGCCCGCGGGCAACCGGCGCGTCATCGTGCCCGTCGCGCCGCAACGGCCCACGTATTCGGCTCCGGCGCAACCGCTGCGTCCGGCGGCGGGGCGATCGCTCGTGCCCTCGCCCGGACGGCCCATCTATCAACGCACGCCGGCGCCGGTGACGGCGCGTCCGGTCGCGCCCGCCGACGGACGGCGGCCCACGCATCCCACACGGCCGGGACGTGACTTGCCGCCCCGCGGCGTACACGGGCGGCGCGAGCCGCGGCACAAGGAAGGGTCGCAGAGATTTCAGCCGGCGGCGCGCGCCGCCGTGCCCGTGGCCACCGCCACCAACATCACCATCAGCGAAGGGATCACGGTCAAGGACCTGTCCGAACGCTTGGGACTGCGCGCCAAGGACGTCATCCGCAAATTGCTCGATCGCGGCCTGCTGGTCACCGTCAATCAAACCCTCGATACCGATATCGCCACGCAGATCGCGCGCGATTTCGGCGCCACGGCGGAGACGGTGAGCTTCGAGGAGGAGGCGCTGGGCAGCGTCGAAGCGGCCGAGGCCGAGACCGAGCAGACGCCGGCCGGGAACCTGCAGCCGCGCGCCCCGGTGGTCACCATCATGGGGCACGTGGACCACGGCAAGACGTCGCTGCTCGATGCCATCCGGCAGACGACGGTGGCGGCCGGGGAGGCGGGCGGCATCACGCAGCACATCGGCGCCTACAAGGTCGAGGTCAGCGACCCGGCCTCGCCCGCCTTCGGGCGCCAGGTGGTCTTTATTGACACCCCGGGCCACGCCGCCTTCACCCGCATGCGCGCCCGCGGCGCCAAGGTTACCGACATCGTGGTGCTGGTGGTCGCCGCCGACGACGGCGTGATGCCGCAAACGCTCGAGGCCATGGACCACGCCAAGGCGGCCAACGTGCCCATCGTCGTGGCCGTGAACAAGATTGACAAGCCCGACGCGCAACCCGACCGCGTGAAAAAGCAGCTCGGCGAGCGCGGCCTGCTGGCCGAGGACTGGGGCGGCAGCACCGTCACCGTGAACGTCAGCGCCAAGGCCAAGACGAACCTCAACCTGCTGCTGGAGATGATCCTGCTGGTGGGCGACTTGCAGGAGCTGCGGGCGGACGCGGAGCGGCCCGCTCAGGGCGTGGTGCTGGAAGCCCAACTGGATCGCGGCCGCGGCCCGGTGGCCCGCATGCTGGTGCAGAACGGCACCCTGCACACGGGCGACACGCTCGTGGCCGGCGCCGTGATGGGCCGCGTGCGCGCCATGTTCGACGACCGCATGCGGCCGCTGACCGAAGCCGGGCCCTCTTCCCCGGTCGAGGTGCTGGGGCTGGACGGGTTGCCGGAGGCGGGCGACAACTGGCTGGTCATCAACGACCGCAACAAGGCACGACAGATCGTGCTGTTCCGCGAGGAAAAGGCGCGCGACGCCTCCCTCGCCCGCTCGGCGCGGCTGAACCTCGAGGCCCTCAGCCAGCAGATGGCCCGCGGCGCCGTCAAGGAACTGAACCTCATCATCAAGGCCGACGTGCAGGGCTCGGAAGAGGTGCTGGTGGATGCGGTGAACAAGCTCTCCACCGATAAGGTGAAGGTGCGGGTCATTCACTCCGGCGTCGGCGCCATCACCGAGAGCGACGTGCTGCTGGCCTCGGCCTCGCACGCGGTCGTCATCGGCTTCAACGTGAGGCCCGAGCGCAAGGCGACCGAGATGGCCGAGCACGAGAGCGTGGACGTCCGCCTGCACTCGATCATTTACGAGCTGACGGAGGAGATCCAGCGCGCCATGCACGGGCTGCTGGAGCCGACCTTCAAGGAGACGATCCTGGGGCGCGCGGAAGTGCAGCAGATCTTCCGCATCCCCAAGGTGGGCACCGTCGCCGGCTGCCTGGTCAAGGACGGCAAGCTCGTGCGCGACGCGCAGGTGCGCGTGGTGCGCGACGGGGTGGTGGTCTACACCAGCAAGCTGCACTCGCTGCACCGCTTCAAGGAAGATGCCAGCGAGGTGCGCGCGGGCATGGAGTGCGGCGCCTCGGTGGCCAACTTCAACGACATCAAGCTGGGCGACGTGATCGAGACCTTTACCGTCGAGAAGGTCGCCCCCATACTCTCGTAGGCGGATGGGTACGGCGCGGCCATGCCGGTGGGGGTGCTGCAAATCGAGATCGTGCTGCCGGAAGCGGCCTCGCTGAAGGACCGGCGCCAGGTGGTGCGCAGCCTGAAGGACCGGCTGCGCCGCCAGTTTAACGTCTCCGTCGCCGAGATGGATGCAACGCCGGACCTGTGGCAGAGGGCTTCGATCGGCATCGCCGCCATCGGGCCCGACGCCGCGTATTTATTGGGATTGCTGCAACAGGCCGCCGCCGCCGCCGAGCGCATGCTCGCCGGTCAGGATGTGCGCTGCGGCGAGGCCGAGATCGTATCCTGACGCCATGCCCCACCGACCTGAACGTCTGGCCGAAACCATCCGCGATGAACTCACCGAGTTGATCGAGGGGGAGCTGGCGGACCCGCGCGTCGGGCTGGCCACGGTGTCGGAAGTGTCGCTGGAGCCGCCGCTGCGCATGGCGCGGATTTATGTCGCCGTCGCCGGCGATGAGGAGGAACAACTGCGCACGCTCGAGGGCTTGCTGGCCGCGCGCAGCTTTCTGCGCGCCGAGCTGGGGCACCGGCTGCACCTGCGGCGCGTGCCCGAGCTGCGCTTTGAACTCGATCGCTCGCGCGAGTACTCGGCGCGCCTGGAGGAGCTTTTGCAGCGCTCCCGCAAACGCACGGCCGCACAACTACGGAAAAAAGGAGAACTGAATGTCTGAAGTCACCATCACCGTCCGGCGCTACGGGTCGCTTAAGGTCGAGGGACCCTTTCGACTGATTGGCTCCGACGGCAAGGAAATCCCTCTACCGGAGGGAAAGCCGGCCATCGCGTTTTGCCGCTGCGGGCAGTCGAAAAGCAAGCCTTTCTGCGACGGCAGCCACAAGCTGTGCGCCTTTGACGGCACCGAGGCGCACATCCTGGAGCAGGAGGCAGGCGCGAGCGCGGCGGGCGGACAGCAGGCCGGGGCGTAGTGCCGCAAGCCAGCATTTCCAGAAATGGAAAAACGAAACAAATTATTCTGTTTTCAGAACTGTTGTGCGTTAGACTTGGCTTATCCACACACTTGACCGTGCCCCCGCCAGGGGGCCACGACCTCCGCCGGAAGGCATTCGTTGCCTTCCGGCTTTTTTTTGATGGCGCACCCTAAAATGAAAAGCATGCCCTTGCCTGCGAACTTTCTCGCTCCCGTGAGCCGCGTGGATCCGGATGTGGCCGAAGCCATCGCGGCCGAGACGCGTCGCCAACACGATCACCTGGAATTGATTGCCTCGGAGAACTTCGTCAGCGAAGCGGTGCTGGAGGCGACCGGATCGGTGTTCACGAACAAGTACGCCGAGGGGTATCCGGGCAAGCGCTATTACGGAGGATGCGAGAACGCCGATCGCGTCGAGGAACTGGCGCGCCAACGCGCCTGCGCGCTGTTTGGCGCCGAGTACGCCAACGTGCAGCCGCACTCGGGCTCGCAGGCGAACCAGGAAGCCTACGCGGCCGTGCTGCAGCCTGGGGACACGCTGATGGGGCTGAACCTCGCTCACGGCGGCCACTTGACCCACGGCCACCCGCTCAGTTTTTCGGGCAAGACGTACAAGATCGTGGCCTACGGGGTGAGCCGCGAAAGCGAGACGATTGACTACGACGCGCTGGCGGCGGCGGCGCGCGAAGCCCGGCCCAAGCTCATTGTGGGCGGCGGCAGCGCCTATCCGCGCTGGATTGACTTCGCGCGCATGCGCACCATCGCCGATGAGGTGGGCGCGCTCTACCTGGTGGACATGGCCCACTTCGCCGGCCTGGTCGCCGGCGGCGTGCATCCCAACCCGGTGCCGCACGCGCAGATCGTAACCACGACCACGCACAAGACGCTGCGCGGGCCGCGCGGGGGGCTGATTCTGGCGCAGGCCGCGCACGGCGCGGCGATCGACAAGTCAGTTTTTCCGGGCTCGCAGGGCGGGCCGCTGGTGCATGTGATCGCGGCCAAGGCGGTGTGCCTGCGCGAGGCGGCGCAACCGGATTTTCGCGCCTACGCCGCCCAGGTGGTGGCCAACGCGCGGGCACTGGCGGCGGCTCTGCAGGCGGAGGGCTTCCGAGTGGTTTCTGGCGGCACCGACACGCACCTCATGCTCGTGGATGTGTTCAGCCAGGGCATCCGCGGCAAGGAGGCAGAGACCGCCCTGCACGCGGCCAACATCACCGTAAACAAGAACGCCATTCCGTTTGATCCGCATCCGCCGCTGAACCCGAGCGGCATCCGCCTGGGCTCGCCCGCACTCACCACGCGCGGCATGGGGGAGGAGGAGATGCGGCAGATCGGGAAGTGGATCGCGCACGTGCTGCATCATCGGCAGGAGCCGGCCGAGCTGGCTTCGGTGCAGCGCCAGGTGCTGGAGCTGGCGGCGGCGTTTCCGCTGTATCCAGCACGGCGTGAGGTGGTTGGCGCTGGGCTTTAGTAGCTCTAAACTTAGTGCCGCAAGTAACCATTGGGGCCCTCCGTGCGTCTTATAGACAGACGCAGCTCAAGGAGGATGCCATGCGGCAGTTTCATCAGCAGTGGTTGCTTTTCGGCTGCTTGCTGCTCGGCGCGAGCGTCGTTGCGGCCCAGGGTACCACGCCAAAGCAGGCGGCCAACAACGCCCTCGATCAGCAGATCCAGTCGTATCTCCAAAAAGAGTATTCCCAAAACAGTCAGCTCAAGGGGCTGCACGTCAGCGTGAACGACCGGGTAGCGACGCTGAGCGGCTCTGTATCCAATCTACGGGCGAAGCTGAATGCCGAGCAGGATGCCCGGCAAGTGCAATCGGTGGACGGAGTGGTCAACCGGATCGCGGTCAACACGCCGACCGTGCCCGACCAGCAGCTCCATAAAGAGATCGCCGACCGCCTCGTCTACGACCGGCTCGGCATGGGACAGACCTTCAACTCGCTGAACCTCAAAGTGAATCACGGCATCGTGAGCGTGGGCGGCAGCGTGATTGATTATCCCTCACGCGATTCGGCCGTGGATATCATCGTGGGCACCAAGGGCGTGAAGGGCGTCGTGGATAACATTCACGTCGATCCGCCCTCGCCCATGGACGATCAGATCCGCCTGGAGGCGGCGCGCGCCATCTACGGCAACCCGCAGTTCATGCAGTACCGCAACGACCCGGCGCATCCCATCCGCATCGTGGTCACCAATGGCCATGTGACCCTCACCGGCGTGGTGAACTCCAAGGTGGACAAGGCCATGGCCGCCAACGCCGTGCGCTCCATTCCCGGCGTGTTCAGCGTGAAGAACGATCTGGTGATTTCCTCGAATGGTTAGGCAGCAACCGCGCCGAGAAACCGCGCCAGCGCACGGATGCCGGATGAGAAGTTCGCCACCGCGAACTTCTCATCCGGGCCGTGCAAGCCGTCATCGGGCAGGCCGAAGCCCATCAACACGACCGGAGCCTTCAGTTCGGCTCCGATAAGCGAGACGACCGGGATCGAGCCCCCTGAACGTATAAAGACCGGCTCGGCGCCGAAGGTGGCACGCAGCGCGGCCGTCGCGGCCTCAACGAAGCGGTTGCGCGTATCCACTACAACGGGATCGCCCGTGTGCAGCAACTGCACGTCGCAGCGATAGGCCGGAGGCACCAGCCGTTTTACCGTCGCCACAAATTGCTCGAAGATCTCGGCCGGGCGCTGATCGGGCACCAAGCGCATGCTGATTTTCGCGCTCGCGCGCGCCGGGATCACCGTCTTGGAGCCGGGGCCGGTGAAGCCTCCGGGCATGCCGTGAACTTCAAGCGTCGGCCGCGCCCAGGTTCGCTCCAGCACCGAGTAGCCGGGTTCGCCGATGAGCTCGATAGAGCCGACCTCGTGGCGGCGGTACTCGTCTTCTACAAACGGCAGCCGCTTCCAGGCTTCCAGCTCCTGCTCGCTGGGCGCGGTGACGCGGTCGTAAAAGCCGGGGATGAGGATGCTTCCCTGTTGATCTTTCAGCCCGGCAATCACATGAGCCAGCGCATCGAAGGGATTGGGCGCCACGCCGCCGTACACGCCGGAGTGCAGATCGCGGGCGGCGCCGCGCACTTCTACTTCCGCATACACCATGCCGCGGAGTCCGACATCAAGCGATGGCAGGCCGGGTGCGTACATCGCCGTGTCGCAAACAACGGCGCAATCGCAGGCAAGCGCCTCGTGATTGTGGCGGACGTAGGCGTCGATCGCCGCGCCGCCGACTTCCTCTTCGCCTTCAATCAGGAACTTTACGTTAACCGGCAACTTGGTTCCTGACTGCATCCAAGCCTGAACGGCCTTGAGTTGCGCGAACATCTGGCCTTTGTCGTCGGTCGCTCCGCGGGCGTACAAATTGCCGTTGCGCACGACGGGCTCAAAAGGAGGGGAAGTCCATTCGGCGATGGGATCGGGCGGCTGCACATCGTAGTGCCCGTAGAAAAGCACGGTGGGTGCTCCCGGCGCGTGCAGCCAGTCGGCGTAGAGAAGAGGATTGCCGTCGGGCCATTCCGGAGGCAGAAGGGCCTGCACGTGTTCCAGGCCGATGGCGCGCATCTGGGCGGCCAGAAAGTCGAAAGCGCGCCGCATGTCGGCTTTGTGCGCGGGCAGGGTGCTGATGCTCGGAATGCGAAGCAACTCAATCAACTCTTTGAGGAAGCGGTCGCTGTTTTCGGTGACAAAGCGTTCGACGGCAGCGGGAGGCGACACCATGCGCCATCAGTATACGCCGCGGCCCTCGCCGCATCTGCGTACGTTGGTGCTGGCCGCGCACGCGGATGACGAAGCGGTCGGATGCATGGGGTGGCTGCACGCCTGCACGGCGCCCATCGCGGTGGCGTTCTTGACTGACGGCGCACCGGAGGCGGCGTATCGGCCCGTACAGTACCGGGACCGCGCCGCGTACCGCCGGATGCGGAGACGGGAGGCGCGTGCGGTGTGGAGCGGGTTCCGGCCGCAGGCGCGGCTGTGCTTTTCTGACATCCCGGATCAACTGCTTGCTTTTCAACTGCCGCGGGCCGCGGCGTGGCTCGAAAAGATCGTGGCCGCCGTGCAGCCGGAGCTGATTCTTGCACCCGCGTTTGAGGGCGGCCATATGGATCACGACGCGGCCAATCTGCTCGCCGCGAGGGTGAAGCGGCCGCGATTGCAGATCTGGGAGTACGCGCTCTATACCTGCGATCACGGTGGCTTCGCGCCACAGTGTTTCCCGGGGGCGCCACGCTGGTCGCAAACGCTTACCCCGGCGGCGGCCCGGGCGAAGCGGGCCGCCCTGGATCTTTACGTGTCGCAGGCCGAGACGCTGCGGGCGTTCCGGTCTGACAGGGAGGCGATCCGGCCTTTGGGCCACCATGATTACGCCCGTCCGCCGCTCGATGGCCCCTGCCTCTATGAGATGTTGGGGTGGCCGTGGCCGAGCGGTGCCATTGCCACCAAGTTCCAAAGCTTTCTGACGGAGGCGGGCAACGCATGCGCGTGCTGATGCTCACCTATCCTCTTACCGCGGTGACGGCGGCGGCGTGCGGAGGAACCGAGCAGATGGTGCGCTTGCTGCTCCGCGCCTGGGAGCGGCAAGCGGAGTTTCGTGTCACCTGGATCGGCGCCGCCGGCAGCGAGCGACTTCCCGGTCTTGACTTTATCTCTTGGGATCAAGTGTTGGGACGCCGCGTCGGGCCGGAGGGGGGCGATGGCCGGATCGCAGCCGGCCAACTTGGGCATTTATTCTCGGAGCTCGATGCCGCACTCGATCGGTTTCTCACCGCAAGCGATTGGGACTTGATCCACAACCAGGGCGCGCTGTTCACGGGACCGCACGGCGCGGCAGCTCCGGTTCTATTCACCCTGCATCTGCCGCGTGAACTGTACCCACCCGGCCTGTTCCAGGAACGCTCGCCCCGGCTGCATTTCCAGTGCGTCAGCCGCAGCCAGTGGCGCCTGTACGGAGCGGAGGCAACGTGCGGTTATATTCCCAACGGCATTGATCTTGAGCAGTATCCGCCACGCGCTGTGGCGCCGGGCCGTGACGCACCGCTGCTATTTCTAGGCCGCATGTGTCCGGAAAAGGCCCCGCACGCCGCCATCGAAGTGGCGCGCGCCTGCCGCCGGCGGCTGTGGCTGGCCGGAACGGTCGCGCCATTTCCCGCGCACCAGGAGTATTTCGCCCACGCCATCGCCCCTCACCTCGACGGCGGCATTCGCTGGCTTCCCTCGCCCACGGTGGAGCAGAAGCGGGCGCTGCTGGCCGAGGCGGCGGCCGTGCTGATCCCCTCCGGCATTGAGGAGACCAGCTCGATCGTGGCCATGGAAGCGGCGGCCAGCGGCGTAGCCGTCGTGGCCACGCGCCGCGGCGCGTTGCCGGAGATCGTCGCCGACGGCGAGACGGGTTGGCTCGGAAACCGGGAAGAATTCCCCGGCTTTCTGGACCGCCTGAACGCGATTACGCCGCAATCGTGCCGCGCGCGCGCAGAACACTTGTTTTCCCGCGAGCGCATGGCCGCCGCCTACGCGGCACTGTACCGCGAGCTGGGGAGCGGGGCTCCACTAGAATGGACGCATGGGAGATGCGCAGGCCGCGATCCGGATCGTGTTGGTGCGGGTCAGGAATCCGTTGAACCTGGGCGCGGCGGCGCGGGCGATGGCTAATTTCGGGCTGGACGATCTGGTTTTGGTCTCGCCCTACGGGGAAGCCTGGAAGACGGCGCGTTCGGCGCGCGCCGGAGCGGCGCTGCTGCGCCAGGCTCGCTGCACCGAGAGCCTGGCTGAGGCTCTCGACGGATGCGCGAACGTGATCGGCACGACGGCGGGCACGGCGCGCGCGCCGGAGCTGGGGCTGGAAGACTGGCGCGACGTGGCCGCCTCGCTCGGCGCGGGGAAGACGGCGCTGGTGTTCGGTTCGGAAAAGACCGGCCTGTCGGTTGCCGACATCAGCCACTGCCATCGCCTGGCGCGTATCCCGACGCGCGCGGATGCGCCCTCGATGAATCTGGGACAGGCCGTCGCTCTGTGCGCCTATGAGCTGGCGCGAGGCGAGACGCCGCGGCCGGCGGCACGGGCGCCGGAGCCGACGATGGGCGCCACGGGACGCGAGCGCCTGCTGGCGGTGTGGTATCCGCTGCTCGAGCAGTTGGGGGCGGTGCGCCCGGGGCATCGCGCCAGCCAGACGCGCATCCTGCGCCAGGCGCTCGTGCGCTGGGGCTGTAATGCCGCCGACGAGCGGCGGCTCCTGGGGCTGGCGCGGCAGATCCGCAATCACCTGCGCCTGGCGAAGAGAAACCCGTCAGCGGGTTAGCGGCTGAGGGCGGCGGTGGAACCGGGCGCGGTCAGCTCGATCTGTTCGACGTCGAGTAGCGGCGCGGCTTTGGTGCCGGCGCGCTTGCCGCGCACCGTGACCCACACGTGGTCGGGCTTGTGCGCGGCCGCCACTTCCTCGACCGCCTGCCGCCTTCCGCGCGCATCAAAGGGCAGGAACTGGCCCTTGGCGTTGACCACGCCCAAGGCCTGCTTCTTCTCGGCACATTGCAATAGACAGGCCGCTGAGTGCTCGCCCAGCCTGGCCTGGTAGGAGTGCAAGCAGTGGGAGTCCATGAGCCAGCCGGAGATCGTAATCGCCCCGGCGCGCTGGTGCAGCACACCCAGCACGGCGACGATCACGATCACCGCGGCCGCCCAGGCGGCGCGATGGTGGAACGCTCCCTGCCACCAGCGGCGCGCCGGAGGCGGAATGATTGCCGGCTTGGCGACCCGTTCCGGACTCTGTCCCGCGGCTATGCGGCCGGCGGCGTCGCGCAGAGCGGCGTGCAGGCGATCGTGGGCGTCGCTGGGCATGGCCAGCAGGCTCTCGTCGCCGAACAGGCGCGCGGTCGTGCGCAGGCTGTGCAGCAGGGCGCGGCAGCGCTCGCATGCGGCCGCGTGGGCGCTCACGGAGGCGGTGCGCGCCGTCTCCAGCTCGCCATCGAGGTATTCAGAACTCCAGTCGGTGACCTGCCGGCAACTGATCGTCATGCCTTACTCCGCTGCGGCTGCTGCAACACCGCGTGCAGCCGGTCCCGCAATTGCAGACGCGCCCGCAGCAGCCGCGTCTTCACATTGGCGATGCTCAGGCCGAGAATCTCGGCCGTATCCTGGGTGGAGAGCAACTGCACGTCGCGCAGCACGACCACCTCGCGATAGCCCGGCGGCAGGCCGCGCAGCGCCTGGTGCAGCAGGGCTTCGATCTCCCCGCGGCTCAACTGCTGCTCGGGATTTTCGCGCCACTCGGCCACGTCGCGCGGCACCGTGCCTTCCTCGGTGACATGCGGCTCGTCGAGCGACTCCCACAGGGCGCCGTGATTCTTGCGCAGCTTCATGCGCGCCGTATTCAGCACGATCTGCGTCAGCCAGGTTTGAAACTTGGATTCGCCGCGAAACTCGCTCAGATGCTGGAAAGCCCGCAACAGCGACTCCTGCACCACCTCTTCCGCATCCGCCGCATTGCCGGTGATGGCCAGCGCCGAGCGAAACAAGCGGCGCTCGTAGCGGCCGATTAGCGTCTCGAAGGCCCCCGGCACGCCCGCGCAGCTCTCCCGCACCAGGGTCGAGTCCTGGTCCGTCGATTCCTGGCCCGGGGCGGCGATCGTTTCGGCCATGCACCATCCTAATACGACGCGCGTGGCCGCAGACGGTTACAAATCTGGGTTCGCCACGACACGACCGCGGCAGACGCCGAACCCAAGGCGGACCTGCCCGGGGCGTTGGCAGTAGCCCGACATGCTGATTTCATCGCCGTCTGCAAGATACGTCCGGGTTTCGCCGCTGGGCAGGGTGAGGGGTTCTTTGCCGCCGCGGGTTAACTCGAGCAGGCAGCCGCGGGCACCCGGCTCCGGGCCCGACACCGTCCCGGTGCCGAGAAGATCGCCCGGCCGCAGGTTGCAACCGTTGGAGGTATGGTGCGCCACCATTTGCCCGAGGGTCCAGAAGAGGTCCTTCAAATTCCCCCGGCTCAGGCGCACCGGCGCCATCCCTTGTTGGCGCATGGCCGCGGTGGCCAGCGCCACCTCGACCGTGACGTCCAGTCCGCCGCTGGTCCTGTCCCCCGCATCCTCGAGGTAATCGAGCGGGGCGGGGTCGTCGGCGCCTCGTGCGGCGCGCGGCACGCGGTAGGGCGCCAAGGCCTCCCAAGGCACAATCCAGGGGGAAAGTGTGGTGGCGAAGTTCTTGCCCAAAAATGGACCTAGCGGCTGATATTCCCAACGCTGGATGTCGCGCGCCGACCAGTCGTTGAGCAGGCACAATCCAAAGACATACCCGCCGGCCTCGCGCAGCGGAATCGGCTCGCCTTGCCGGTTGCCGCGACCGACGAAGGCGCCGGCTTCGACCTCGTAGTCCAACTGCCGGCACGCGCCGAATGCAGGCGCCTGCCCTTCCCCTCCCCCGAGTTGTCCTCGCGGGCGGATCACCATCGCTGGACTCACCCCCACCGACGAGCTGCGACCGTGATAGCCGACCGGAACCCATGCATAGTTGGGCAGCAGCGGATTGGCCGGGCGGAACAAGCTACCCACGTTGCGGGCGTGGTCGCGCGAGGCGTAAAAATCCGTATAGTCGCCGATGGCGACCGGCAAGCGCATGCGCGATTCCTCTTGCGCGCACAGCGCAGCGGTGACGAGCTCGCGCCGGCGGGCATCGGCGGACGTGAGCAGCGTCTGCAGCCGCTCGCGCAGCGCATGCACCAGAGTCACGTCCAGCCCCATCAGCCCGTTGAGGCGCGGTTGGCGGCACGCGTCCTGCAGCGGCGCGGCGAGCCCATCCAACAGCCCGGTCTCGGCGACGGTGAAAAGATCGAGCATCTGGTCGCCGATGGCGACGCAAAGATGCACGCCGCTATCGGCGGCGTAGGCGCCGTAGGGGAGATTTTCGAGCGGAAAACCCGTGTCCGGGGCCAGCGCCGAGGCTAGCCAGGGCATTGATTGGCGCGGTACCCGCTTAGGGGTCACGAGGCGCAGTGTTGTTGGAAGGCTTGCGTCAACACCTGGGCAATCTCGGGCGCCGAGCGGCCCTCAATCTCGCGCCGCTCGAGCATGAACACCAGCTTGCCGTCTTTGAGCAGGCCCATGGCCGGCGACGACGGGCCGTAGCCGGTAAAGTAGCCACGCGCCTTCTCGGTGGCTTCCACATCGGCGCCGGCAAAGACCGTGATGGCGTGATCGGGGCGGGTGGGGTGTTGCAGGGCAAGCGCCAGTCCGGGCCGCGCTTTTCCCGCCGCGCAGCCACAGACCGAATTCACCACCACCAGCGTGGTTCCCGGCCGCGTCGCTGCTTGGTCCACCTCCTGAGGCGTGCGCGCCTCCTCGACACCCAACCGCGTCAGCTCTTCGCGCATCGGCGCGATCATGAATTCTGGATACATTGTCGTTCTCCTTCCCGGCTTAGTGAGGGTTTAAAAGATATAGAATCCAGCCGCCCACGATCGCGCCGCCCACGAACCACGCAAACGCCAGCAGCCCGTACCGAATCTGTTCACGCGAGCCCTCGCGCATGGTGATGCCAAACACGACCGAGCAAAAAAGTGCGAATAAGACCACCGCCGTGAGATGAGAAACGTGCATGCGGCTACTTTTTCCTCCCCACCGTCACGTCGCGCGCATCGGCCGCCGCCAATAGGTTCAGCAGGCCCCCGGCGATGAGAAACGTGGAGCCGTAATCTCCCATCACGGTATAAGGATTGCCCGCGCCGGCACCAACCGAGCGCGTAATAAAGTACAAGACCCCGTTGCACAGGTCGCCGGCCCAGCCCAGCACGTCCAGCAAATTCCGCGTGTTGAACCCGTACATGCGCCCCTGCAGGGCTAGTCCCACGCCAAACATTCCAGCGACACAGACCAGCACCAACCCTCCCCGCACCCAGCGCCGCCCCAGGAAATAGCCCAACCCGGGGAACAGCCATCCCAGCAGCATCACCCACCAGCCGTTCCCGATCTGCCGCGGGGCAGCCTGCGTTCTGGATTTTGTGGCGCTGGGGGACATGAAAAGGGCTGTATTGTCCATATTCTCACGTCCGCCCCGGCTCTGCCGCCCTTGACAACTGCTGTACTCTATACAACAGAGGACTTTGGTTTATGCACTGCTCTAACCTTCGCATTCTTCCGGTGCTGCTGGCCGCCGCCTGCGTGGCGACGCTGGCAGCTCAATCCGGCAACGCGGCAGCACGGCGCGATCGCGACGCGTTCAACCTTCCCGCGCTCGAGACGCTGGCCGCCCGCGCCGCGCAGCAGGCCACGAGCGCCAAGACCGGCGCTGCCTATCTGCACTCGGCGCAGCTTTACGCTTGGGCCAGCGAAGCGGCGCTGGGACGGCAGGACAAGCCCGCGATCGTGCAGCTCACCAAGGCGGGTATGAACGCTGCACAAGCCGCCGTAAAGCTCGAGCCGCGCTCGGCGGCAGCGCACGCGTTCCTAGGTTCGTTCATGGGGCAAATGATTCCCTACGTTCCCAACGGCGGCATGATCTATGGCGAGCGCGCGACGCAGGAACTGGCCACGGCGCTGCGGATCGATCCCCATAGCGTTCAGGCGCTCACGGCGCAGGGGCTGGCGCTGCTCTACACACCAGCGGCGTTTGGCGGAGGACCGGCGGCGGCGCTGAAGGATCTGCAAAAGGCGGCGGCGCTAGGGCCGCGCGACGACACGCCGCATCTGTGGCTGGCGCAAGTCTACGAGCAGCAAAAGAACTGGTCCGGCGCCAAGCGTGAAATTGCGACGGCGCTCAAGCTCGATCCGCACCGCCAGTTTTCGCGCTACGTCGCCGCGCGCATAGCGAAGGAGTCGGCCGGGCGCTAGCCATGGGTTTACGCCGGCATGGAGCCGCGGCGCTGGTGGTGTTCAACCTGGCGCTGGGGTTGGGGGCTAACATCGCCATCTTCAGCGTGGCGGATGCGGTGCTGTTCCGCCCGCTTCCCTTCCCGGCCCCGCGCCAGTTGGTCGCGCCGCAGAACGGCTACTACCCCAAGGGCTACATCGTCGGCCTGCAGCGGCGCGTGCGTGCCCTGAGCCTGGCCGCGTTCTCTGCGGGCGAGTCGTTGAACCTGGAGCAGCGCGGACACGCGATCAGCCTGCACGGCAGCGCGGTCTCGACGAATTTCTTTGCCCTGCTCGGGGTAAACCCGGCGCTGGGCGGCGGATTCGGAAAGGGCGAGGATCAGCCCGGCCAGGACGGCGTGGTGGTGATCAGCGCCGCGCTCTGGCGCGAGCGCTTCGCCGGCCGCCGCGACATCATCGGCGAGGACATCGCCTTGGGCGGACGCGAGCACCGCGTGGTCGGGGTCATGCCGCCGGACTTCGCCTTCCCCACGGCGGAGACGCAGTTTTGGATCCCGATGCGTCTTGATCCCTCGCAATTCCAGGATTACTGGGAGACGTATTCGTTCGAGGCGGTGGGGCGCATGCGGCCGGGCGTGTCGCTCGGGGCCGCGCGCGCCGATTTTCATCGCGCCGCGGTTGCGGCGGTGAGCGATTTCCCGTATCCGGTGCCGGCCAGCTACGCCAATCAATATCCCCTCGTCGGGCTGCGCACGGATCTGCTCGGGAGCGTGCAAACCACGCTGCTGCTGATTCTGGGCGCGGTGGGGCTGGTGCTGTTGATTGGCTGCGCCAACGCCGCCAACCTGCTGCTGACGCAGTTCACCGCCTTGCGGCGCGACACGGCGATGCGGCTGGCGCTGGGCGCCGGGCAGGGGCGGATGCTGGTCTGGTTTCTGGTGCGGGCGGTGCGGTTGGCGCTGCTGGGCGGAGCGCTGGGCCTGCTGCTGGCCTTCTGGACACTGCCGCTTCTGGCGCGCTGGCTTCCGGCGGCGGCGACCTCGGCCTCGCCGGTGGCGCTCGACTGGACGGCGCTGGGCTTTGCCTTCGCTCTGTCGCTCGCGGCCGGCCTTGTCACCGGGGCCGTTCCCGGCTGGCGCGCCAGTCACGTCAACCTGGCCCGCGAGATGCGCGCAAGCACGGCCGGCCGCGCGCCCGGCCGGATGCCGTTCCCGTCGCTGCTTTTGATGGTGGAGATCGCGCTGGCGGTGGTGGTGGTGATCGCCGGCGTGCTGCTGGCGCAGAGCCTGCGCACGCTTTCGCGGCAAAATCCGGGGTTTCAGGCGGACGCGGTCAGCGTCGTGCGCATTCATCCCTCTGCGGCCTACTGCGCGGTGGCCGGGCGCTGCGCGGAGTTTTACCGGCAACTCCAGGCCGACATCAGCGCCCTGCCGGGAGTCCGCTTCGCCGCCGTCGTCAACAGCGCGCCGCTCGAGGGCATTCCCTCCATCGCGGCGGTGGTGTTTGAGAACCATCCGCTGTTGCCGGGCAAGCAGGTCCCGCTCGTCTGGGCGAACCTGATCACGCCAGGCTATTTGCGCACGGCGGGAGTGGCGCTCGTCGCGGGCCGCGGCTTCGCGGCATCGGATTCCGAATCCTCGCAGCATGTGGCGCTGATCAGCGTGGGCTTGGCGCGAACGCTCTGGCCGCACGCCAGTCCCTTGGGCAAGCAAGTCACGGCGCTCACCACCGGCCTCAAGTCCTGGACCATCGTGGGCGAAGTGGCCGACGTGCGCGAGTTTCGTCTGCGGGGCAATCCGGGCATCTACCGCGGCGAGGTCTACTTCCCGATCGCGCAAGCACTGACGTCGCCGCCGCTGGCCGGCTCGCTCGACGACATGTCGCTGCTGCTGCGCTCCCCGGCGCCGCCCTCGGCGGCGACGCTGCGCCGGACGATTCTGGCGTTGAATCCGGATGTCGCCGTGGACCCGCCACGGGCGCTGGAGGCCATCGTCTTCGCCAGCGTCGCCGGCCCGCGCACGACCACACGCCTGTTCGAGTTGTTCGCGCTGCTGGCGCTGGTGCTGAGCATGCTCGGCGTGTACGCCGTGGTGGGAGAAGCGGTGGCGCAGCGCGGGCGCGAGTTTGGGGTGCGCATGGCGCTGGGAGCTCGACCGGGGAGCGTCGAGTGGCTGGTGCTGCGGCGCTGCCTGGCGCTCGCCGGCGGGGGCATCAGCCTCGGACTGCTCGCGGCCTGGATGCTCAACCATTTGTTGGCCGGACTTCTGTTCCGGGTCTCGCCGGTGGACCCGGTGCTGTACGCGGCAGCGGCGGCCCTGGTGGTGGTGGCGATGATGTTGGCGGCGTACCGTCCAGCCCGGCGCGCCAGGCGGACGGATCCGTCCGTGGTGTTACGGAGCGAGTGAGCGGGCGTCAATCGCCCGCGTGGGGCAGCGGAGGCCGCGCGCCAAAGATGGCCGTGCCCACGCGCACCAGCGTGGCTCCCTCCTCGACGGCGACCTCGTAATCGTGGGACATACCCATGGACAGCTCCCAGCG
This sequence comes from Terriglobales bacterium, assembly GCA_050745525.1. Classification (GTDB taxonomy): domain Bacteria; phylum Acidobacteriota; class Terriglobia; order Terriglobales; family SCQP01; genus SCQP01. The sequence continues at coordinate 16,683 of JBOGKL010000410.1, forward strand.
CGGAGGCGGAGCGGGCAGACCGGAGCGAACCTCGCGGTGAAGCGCGGCCAGGGCGCGAAAATGCGGCCGGCTTGCTTCCGGCTCCTCCGCCGCGGGCGGGATGCCCATCAGCCCTTCCAGGCGCAGATGGGGCAAGGCCACGACGGCACGCGCCAGCGCGGCGACGGCATCCGGGGCGACGCCATGCTTTTGCGCTTCTTGCGCCACGTTGACCTCGATCAGGACCCGCAGCGGACCTCGCGCCAAGGAGGGCGCCAGGCGGTTGAGGCGCTCCGCCAAGGGAAGCGAGTCCACGGTCTCGACGACGTCGAACAGCTCGAGCGCCCGCGCCGCCTTGTTGCTTTGCAGGGGGCCGAGCAGATGCCATTCGATCGCGAGATCGGCCAGCGCGGCTTGCTTGGCCGCGCGCTCCTGCACGCGATTCTCCCCGAAGGCGCGCACGCCCGCGGCGTAGGCGGCGCGGATGCGCTCGGGTTCGACCGTTTTGCTCGCCGCCAGCAGCGTAACTTCTTCGGGGCGGCGGCCCGAGCGCGCGCACGCGGCCCGGATGTTCGCTTGGATCTGTGCGATGGCCGCTGCCGGTTCCGGACCCACCACCCTATTGGACTACAATTCTGACTGTGACCGCACCCGCTTTGATCACGCTGGAAGGCCTGGACGGCTGCGGGAAGAGCACACAAATTGTGCTGTTGGCTGAATATCTGCGCCAGCGCGGCGAGTCCGTCGTGGTCACTCGCGAGCCGGGTGGCACGCCGCTGGGGGAGCGGCTGCGCGAGCTGGTATTGACCTCGACCCCGAGCACGTCGGCCGAGTTGGCGCTGATGTGCGCCTCGCGGGCGGAGAGCGTGGCCGGCGTGATCCGCCCGGCGCTGGCGGCGGGGAACTGGGTGCTGTGCGACCGCTTCCACGACGCCACGGAAGCCTACCAGGGCGGCGGCCGCGGATGTGACCGGGAGGAGATTCGGGCGCTGCACCGCATTTTGTGCGGGGACCTGCAACCGGACCTGACGCTCATCCTGGATTTGGACCCGGCGCTGGCGCTGGAGCGGGCGCATAAACGCTCGGCGGCCTCGCGCTTCGAAAAAGCAGGAGAAGAGTTTTATCGCCGCGTGCGCGAGGTGTACGGCGACATCGCGCGGCGCGAGCCGCGGCGCTGCCGTCTGATTCCGGCCGAGGGCACGCCGGAAGAGGTAGCCCAGCGCATCCGCGCGGCGGTGGAGGGCGCACCGGAAGGCGGCAATGCCGTTTGAGTTTATCGGCAACCCGGAGGTGGTCCGCCAGTTGCGCCAACTGGCGGCGGCGGCCGCGCCCGGCCGGGCGCAGCGGACGCTGCTGCTCTCCGGGCCGCGCGGCATCGGCAAGACCACACTGGCGGTAAACTTTGGCCTGGCGCTGAACTGCCGCAATCCGCCCGAGCCCGGCGTGGCGTGCGGCGCCTGCGCCAGTTGCCGGCAGGCGGCGCCAGGCGTAATGGAGGCGCGCGCGCAGTTGCTGGAAGAGGCGCTGGCCTACCGCGCGGCGGAGGTGAAGAGCGCGGCGCGGCAACAGGCGCCGCTGCGGCTGGCACTGCATCCTTCGATCCACCTGTTTCCGCCCGACGGCGACGGCCTGACCATGGCGCAAGCGCGCGTGCTGCGCCACCAGGATGCCCTGCAGGCCAGCCTGGGGCAGAGCTGGGTGCTGATTGTGCCCGACTTCGACCAGGCGCGCTGGGCGGTGCAGGCGGCGCTGCTGAAGACGCTGGAGGAGCCGGCCGCGGGCGTGGTGCTGGTGCTGCTGGCGCGCAACCCGGGGGCGGTGCTGGCGGCGGTGCGCTCGCGGGCGCTGGAGATGCGGCTGGCGCCGGTGCCGCTCGAGGAACTAGCGGCGGCGCTCGTAGCCCGCGGACGGACGGCGGAGGCGGCGGGGCTGGCGGCGCGGCTGGCGCAGGGGGCGCCCGGGCGTGCCCTGGCGCTCGATGTGGCCGCCTACCGGCAGGTGCGCGAGGAGGCGCTGCACCTTCTGAATGCCGGCTTAAAGGGCGCGCCGGCCGCGGAAATCCTGCGTATCAGTGAGTCCACGCGCGCGAGCAAAGAAAAGTTTGAATCCCTGCTGGAAATTCTTTATAGTGTCTTGCAAGATATCGCATATCTCCAAGCGGAATTCTCTCGCGGGATAGGTAATGTGGATTGCCTACCCGAACTCAGGCAGTTGGCCCAGCGCATCGCCCCGCCCAGTGTGCCGGAGATGGTGGCGAAGCTGGACCGCATCCAGGCCGCGGCCAGGCGCAACAGCTTCCGGCCGCTGGCGCTGGCGAGTTGGGCGCTGGCGCTGACGGCAGCGCAAGGCCCGGGCCGGAGGCGGGATGTCCCGCTGGGAGCAGGGGAGCCTACACATGGCCTCGCTCAATGACACAACTCCGCGGCACAGCCCGGACACCGAACTGGTCAGTAACCGCAAATTGATTCGCCCGTCGCTCGCCGACGTGCGCGGTCAACTGGCGCGCGCCGTCCCCCACGCCGCGCTGCCGGCGCTGCATCCGCCGCCGTCGCCGCCCGCGCGCCAGCCCAAGAAGCCGGTGCCGCCGGAGGTGACCAACGCCGAGAGCTTCTATTTCCTGAAGCAAATGCAGTCGAAGACGGAGATGGTGCTGGTGCTCACCGACGGCGAACGCATCCGCGGCGTCATCGAGTGGTACGACCGGCACTGCCTCAAGGTCCATCGCACCGGCGATCCCAACCTGCTGCTCTATAAATCCATCATCAAGTACATGTACAAGGCCGAGGACGAAGGCCGATAGCGCATGCGCCGCCAGCCGCGCTGGGCGCAACGCGCGGCAGCGGAGCCGGACGCGAGGGGCCCCGGCGTAGCGGCCTTGCGGCCTTAGAGAGCGGGCCGCGCGGCGCAAGCCGC
>JBOGKL010000411.1:0-1686 GCA_050745525.1 Terriglobales bacterium
CTACTGGACTACGCTGTGGGACCTGAAGAACGATCCAACCGTCGCCAAGCGGCGGGAGGAGGAGTTCGTCTCCAAGCCTCAGGAATTTTTTGACGCCGAGGCCAAGGGCGGCCTGCGCTTTGGCCGCCGCAACTTCATGAAGTGGTCGACCGGGGCGCTGGCGCTGGCCACCACCGCCTGCTCGCGTAAGCCAGCGCAGCCGATCATTCCCTACGTCAACCAGCCGCCCGAGATCATGCCCGGCAACGCGGACTATTACGCCTCCACCTGCCGCGAGTGCTCCGCCGGGTGCGGCATCGTGCTCACCACCAATGAAGGGCGCCCCACCAAGGTCGAGGGCAACCCGCTGCATCCGCTGAACAAGGGCACCGCCTGCCCGCGCGGGCAGGCGTCCTTATTCAACCTGTACGATCCCGACCGCCTGCGCCATCCGCTGGCGCTCGAGCGGGTGCATAGCCTCAAGGGCCTGGTGGGCACGGAGCCGCAGGTCAAGTACAACCTCGTGTTCCCGACCAACTTGTGGCACGAGGGCTGGAATCTGCGCAACAACATCCACCCCATCAAGCGCACCCTCAAGACCATCACCTGGGATCAGGCCGATCAGCAGGTCAGCACCCTGCTGCAGCGGGCGGGCAAAAACGGCGTGCTGCTCACCGGCACCGTGCACGGACCGGCACGCACCGCGCTGCTGACCGATTTTCTCAGCGTCTTTCCGATGCGCCACGTGGTCTATGACTCCATCAACCCGGACGCGCTGGTCGGGGCGCAGCGGGCCGCCTACGGCACCGCCGTGGTCCCGCGCTATTTCTACGACCGCGCCGAGATGGTGGTGACCTTCGGCGACGATCCCATCGGCGCCGGCATTTCGCGCCAGGAGTACTCCGTCGGTTTCGGGCGTCAGCGCAAGATTCGCGGCCGCGAGGGCAACTTCCACATGTCGCGCGTGGTCAGCTTCGAGCCGGCCATGAGCCTGACCGGCATCAACGCCGATTCGCGCTACCTGGTGCCGCCGACGATGTTGCTGGCCGTGGCCATGGGCCTGGCCCACCAACTGGTGCTCGTGGACAAGCGCTCGAGTTTTGCCGGCAACGCGGCGGTGGTGAAAGCCCTGGCTGCCTATCAGCCGGGAGCGGTGGAACAGGCGGCGGGACTGCCGCAGGGGCTGCTGGGCCGCTTGTCGGCGGAGATGTGGCGACAGCGCGGCAAGAGCATCATCGTGGGCGGCGGCATGGCCGGCGGCACCGAGGAGCAGCAGTGGCTCGATATCGCCGCCGCCTTCCTGAACTCGGCTCTGGAAAACGAAGGCGCGACCATTGACGGCACGCGCAGCCCGAGCCTGCAGGCCCAAGGCAGCAACGCCGCCATGCTGGCCTTGGTCGAGGACATGAACCAGGGCAAGGTGGACACGCTGCTGGTGTGCGGCTCCAATCCGGCCTACACGCTGCCGGAGGCGGCCGGTTTCCTGCCCGCCCTGGCCAAGGTGCCGCACGTGGTGGTCATCGCCGATCGCCTCGATGAAACGGCGCAGCTGGGCGACTTGGTGCTACCGCTGCTGCACGGCATGGAATCCTGGGGCGACTCCGAGCCGCAGGTGGGACTGCTCGGCCTGCAGCAGCCGACCATTGATCCGCTGCTCGATGGCCGCGGCTTTGAGGATGCCTTGATCCAGTTGGCCTACCGCACGCC
>JBOGKL010000412.1:0-7893 GCA_050745525.1 Terriglobales bacterium
CGCGACTTCGCCGCGCGCCTTCACTTGCGTCAGTCGGGACCCGATTGAGCCGATTGCGGGGGATGGCGGTCGTGGCGGCGATGGAGGCTCATTTGCTGGGTCCAGACGAGAAAATGGGACAGCTCGCCGCGCTCGCGCCAGCAGAAACTCCAGAAGTCGCGGAAGCCGATGCGCTCGGCCGGAAGGCCGCTGTAGGTCTCAATGCGCCAGGCGAGGAGCGGCGAGCGCCAGGGACGGAGGCGATAGCCGGAGGTAACGCGCCAGAGAAAGCGGAGCCAAGCCATCTCTGTCATTGTCCCGCGATTCCCCGCTAAAATGACAGGGGCATGCATTGGCTTCTGGTCGCGCTGGCGTTCGCGTTGGGCTCGATCCCGTTTGGCTATTTGTTGTACCGCTGGTTCCGGGGCGGGGATATTCGTGCGTCCGGGAGCGGGAACATCGGCGCCACTAACGTCCTGCGCACGGCGGGCAAGCGGCTGGGGATCGCGACGCTGGTGCTCGATGCGGCCAAGGGATGGGTGGCGCTGTGGCTGGCGCTGCAGTGGCGGGGTAGCGGCGCGGCAGTGCTGGTGGCGGCGTGCCTGCTGGCGGTGATCTGCGGACATATTTTCAGCCCCTGGCTCAAGGGGCGCGGAGGCAAGGGCGTGGCTACGGCGCTGGGAGCGTTTCTGGCGCTGGCGCCGGTGGCGCTGGCGGGGGCGGTGATCGTGTTCCTGGTGGTGCTGGCGGGATGGCGCTATGTGTCGCTGGCCTCGGTGTGCGCGGCGGCGGCGCTGCCGCTGCTGCTGCTCGGGATGTGGCTCGACGGCGGGGGCGTGGCGGGGATCGTGGTCGCGGCGGCGGGGGCGGCGGCGGTGCTCATCATCTGGCGCCATGGCGGCAACCTGGAGCGGCTGCGGCTCGGCACCGAGAGTAAACTCGGCACACGGGCAGGGAGAACCGCATGACGGCGGAATTCGGCGAGCGCAGCTATCGCTGGGGTAAGCGCGCCGGTGTCATCGGGGCCGGAAGCTGGGGCACGGCGCTGAGCCTGGTTCTGGCGCGGCTCGGTTACGAAGTGACGCTGTGGGCGTGGGAGCCGGAGTTGGCCGAGCGCATGGGACGCGAGCGCGTCAACGATGTCTATCTGCCCGGATTCAAGCTGGAGCCGGCGGTTACGCCGGTTACCGAGTTGGCCGCCGCCGCGCAGGCGCTCGTCGTCGTGGCTGTGCCGTCGCACGCGCTGCGCGCGGTGCTGGGCCGGCTGCAGCCGGCGCTTCCGCCGGCGAGCGAGATCATCCTGGCCACCAAGGGACTGGAAGAGGGCACGTGCCAGCGGGTCAGCGAAGTCGCCACCGAAGTGCTGGGCGCGGGCCTTTCCTCGGGCATTGCCTCGCGCCTCGCCACGCTGAGCGGGCCCTCGTTCGCGCGCGAGGTGGCGGCCGGGGACCCGACGGCGGTGGTGATTGCCTCCGCCTCGCAGGTGCTGGCCGGGTCGCTACAGAAGCGGCTGTCGTCGCCGCAACTGCGCCTCTATACCAGCTCGGATGTCGTCGGCGTTGAACTCGCGGCCTCGCTGAAGAACGTGATCGCCATCGCCGCCGGGATCTGCCAGGGGCTGGGGCTCGGGTCGAATGCCCAGGCGGCGCTGATCGCGCGCGGCCTCGCGGAGATGAGCCGGCTGGCACTGGCCATGGGCGGACAGGCGGAGACGCTGGCGGGGCTGGCCGGATTGGGCGACTTGGTGCTGACCTGCACCGGCGCGCTCAGCCGCAACCGCGCGTTGGGCATCGCGCTGGGCGAGGGGCGCACGCTCGCCGAAGCACAAGCATCCACGCCCATGGTGGCCGAGGGCGTGCGCACGACGGCGGCGGCGGTGCACCTGGCGGCGCGCTGGGGGGTGGAGATGCCGATCCTGGCGCAGATGCATCGCGTGCTGTTTGAGCATGCGCCTCCGCGCCAGGCAGTCGGGGATCTGATGAACCGAACCCCAAGGGCTGAGTGAATTACGGGCGGCCGCGGCCGTGGGCCGAGGGCGGCAGTAAGCCATTTTTACGAAGGTAGGCCGCTTCCTGGCTGTAGTGATCGGCCATGTCGTCGGTGAGGCCGAAGAGCAGGGCGGCTTCGGTGACCTGATGGCCGCCGTAGAAGGTCTTCATCGAACTCAGGCTCGAGTCGTTGAGATCGGCCAGCTTCGAGTTGCAATAGTCGAAGGCCTTTTGTAGGTAGGCGACCAAGGCGTCCTTGGGCGAGGTCGGGGTCAGCTTGGCGCCGGCCATGGGAGCGCCACCGGCGAGCCAATGGCAGGTCATGGCGTTGGAACGGCCGATGTGGAGCACCAGTTGACCAAACGACATCGAGCCGGGCGTGGGCTTGTAGCTGTACTTGCCGGCCGGCATCGCCTTGGCGGCGGCGACCATGATGTTGGCGGAGCGCTTCATCGAGCTGCGCACGGCATCAGACACCGGGTTGGAGCTTTGCGCGCCCGCCAGCAGCGCGCAGGACGCCAGCGCCACAGCGACGGCGGCAGAACGAAGGGCAAATTTCATAGAGTGACTCCTGAGTAGTGGACTGCTGCTTTCATCGTAGACCAGGCGAACGACCGTCCGCAAAATACTTGTCGGCGGCGGCGATATCCTGCTGGATTTGGCTGCGCAAGTCCTCAGGAGACTCGAACTTGCGCTCGTCGCGGAGACGGTCGAGGAAATCTATGGCGATGGGGTCGCCGAGACCGGCGGCGACACCGCCGTCGGGGGGATGGAGCAGATGCGATTCCACTGTCAGCGGGCCGCCCTCGCCGAAGGTGGGGCGCACGCCGACATTCGTCAGAGCCGGGTACGTCGCTGCTGCCAATGTCACGCGGGTCAGGTAGACGCCGCGGCCGGGGAGCAGTTCGTCGTAGTGCTGCAGGTTGAGCGTGGGGACGGTGCGCTGGTGGCCGACGCCACGGCCGGGCGCAATCAGGCCGGCAATGCGGAAAGCGCGGCCGAGCAGGCGCGCCGCCGCCACCACCTCGCCCGCGCGGATCTGGGCGCGCAGGCGCGAGCTGGAGACGGGAGCGCCCTCGAGCTCGAGACGCGGCAGGATGGTCACGGCAAACCCGAACTCGGCACCCAACTGGCGCAGACGTTCTCCACTTCCCTGCCCGCGGTGGCCGAAGCGGAAGTTTTCTCCTTCCCATACGGCCTCCACACGCAGGCCGCGCACCAGGATCTGCTCGACGAACTCGAGCGGCGACAGCAGCGACAGATCGCGCGTGAAGGGCAGCAGCAGCAGCGCGTCGAGGCCGCAGGCGGCGAGCAGGCGGATTTTCTCTTCCACCGGCGTGAGCAGCAGCGGCGCCGCCGCGGGCTGCAGAATGCGCGCCGGATGGGGCTCAAAACTCACCGCCCAGGCCTCGACCCCGCGCGCGCGCGCCTGGTCCAGCGCTCCCGACAGCAGGGCGCGGTGGCCTAGATGCACGCCGTCAAAGTTGCCCACCGCGGCTACGCACGGGACCGGCCACGCCGGAAGCTCACGCAGCACGCGCATGCTAGAGCTCGACCTCCAACTGCAGGCCGTCGTAGGCCAGGTGAACGCCGGCGGGGAGCGTCGCTTCCGTGGCCGCGTGCGCCAGCTCGTGCGCAATGTGGGTGAAATAAGTGCGGCGCGGGCGGAGCTCGGCTACCAGCGCCAGCGCCGATTCCAGGTGGAAGTGCGTGGGGTGGGGGCGGTGGCGCAGCGCGTCGAGGATGAGCAGGTCGAGATGGCGGAGGCGGACCATGCTCGCGGGAGGGATTTCGCTCACGTCGGTGATGTAGGCGTTGGCGCCGAAAGCGTAGCCCAGGATGGGTAAAGCCCCGTGCAGCACCGGGACGGGCTCGAAAACGACGCCGAACAGATGCACGGGGCCTTGGATTTCATGAGCGCTGATGCGGGGGATGGCGCTGGCGGTGTAGCGTGCCTCGAAGACGTAGCGGTAGACGCGGCGCAGGTCGTCGAGCGTGGCGGCATTGGCGTAGATGGGCAGCGGATCGGGACGGCCGAAGTTGAAGGGGCGGATGTCGTCCATGCCCATGATGTGGTCGGCGTGGCTGTGGGTGAAGAGCACCGCATCGAGCGAAGGGATGGCGGCGCGCAAGGCCTGCTGGCGGAAGTCGGGGGTGGTGTCAATGACGACGTTGCCACCGGCGTAGCTCACCCAGAGGCTGGGACGAAGGCGCTGATCGCGCGGGTCCAAGGAGGTGCAGACGGGGCAGCGGCAGCCGAGCGTCGGCACCCCGGTCGAGGTGCCCGAGCCGAGAACGGTGATCGTGCCGCGCACGGGTGTGCCCTGCCGCTAGCGGCGTCGGCCCGGGGCCGGCGGCGGCGGCGCCACCGTGGCCGGCTGCACACGCTGGCTGGCGCGGCTGACCTCGACGAAGCCGAGGCGCAGCTCGTAGAGGACTGTGGTCAGCAGGCGGTCTTCCTGCGCGTCCAGGTTGCCGTGCGTTTTTTCCTGGAGCATGCCGAGCAGGTCAATGGTCTCGCGCGCGCCTTCGAGATCCACCTGGCCGGGACGGCCCGGCTGCAGCTCGGCGCCCAACTGCAGCATGCCGGTGGCGTAGAGGTCCTGCAGCAGACCGATGAAGTTCATATCACGGCTGGCCAGGCGCTCGCGCTTGGTAGCGGCGGGCTTGGGAGGCGGAGGCGGGGACGTTTTCGCGGCCTTGGACTTGGCTGGTCCGCCTTCGGCGGCGGGATCGGGCGCCGGCTTGGGGGCGGCGGGGCTCTCTTCAAAGATCGCCGCGTCCACCCCCTGGCGGCGCTCGCCGGATTCGGTGAAATGGCGGCGGTCGCTGACCTTCAGTACCGGTTCTTCGTGCTCGTTGTCGCGCTCGTGCTCGGACATGCTCCCCTCAGTATACCGGGCGCGGGATGGGGCGCGTTTGCAAACGCTGGTGCAGATCGGTAATGAAACTATCGGTCATGCCGGCGATGTAGTCGCAGATCACGCGCTCGGGGGCTTCGCGCCCGGCGCGCGCGCGGTAATGGGGCGGCAGAGCTTCGCGGTCGTCCAGGAGACGGTGAAAGACCGCCGTCACGATGGCTTCGGCGCGCTCGTTTTCCTCATGCAGCAGGCGATGGCGGTAGAGGTTGCGGTGCAGAAAGGCTTTGACCTCGACTCGTTCCTGCTCCACGGCGGGCGTGAAGGCCGCCAGGCGCCGCGGGTGCGCCCGCACCTGTGTGACCGAAGCGAAGCCGGGGATGATGCGCAACAGGTTCGCGATGAGATCGGTTGCGAAATGATCCACGACGCGGCGCAGCATCTCGTTGCCACGGAGCTTGGGCGGGAGCGAGCCGTATTCGCTCTCCACCTGCGCCAGGGTGCGCGCGAGCACCGGGACGGCCAGCATCTGCTCGAGGCTGAGGAGCTTTGATTCCAGGCCGTCGTCGAGGTCGGCGGTGCTGTAGGCGATCTCGTCGGTGAGGTCAATGAGCTGGGCTTCGAGCGGCGGGCGCAGATCGAGATCGTAATCCACCAGTTCCGGATGCGAGGCCGGCGTGTAGTCGTGCGAGTGCTTCACCAGCCCCTCGCGCACCTCGAAGGTGAGGTTCAGACCGGGGAAGGCGGCGTAGCGGCGCTCGAAGTCCTCGACGATGCGCAGGGCCTGCAAATTGTGGTCAAAGCCCATCCCGAACGGGCGCATGAGCGCATCGAGGGCGTGCTCTCCGGCGTGGCCGAAAGGGGGGTGGCCCAGATCGTGAGCCAGCGCCAGCGTCTCCACCAGATCGCTGTTCAAACCGGTGGCCAGGGCGACGGTGCGGGAGATTTGCGCGACCTCCAGAGTGTGGGTCAGGCGGGTGCGGAAATGATCGGACAGGGGGTGGGAGAAGACCTGGGTCTTGTTTTCCAAGCGGCGGAAGGCACGCGAGTGGATGACGCGGTCACGATCGCGCTGGAAGGGGCTGCGGTAGAGGTGATCGGTTTCCTCGTAACGGCGCCCGCGCGTGTACCAAAGCCCGCAAGCAGCGTGTTCGGCCGTCTGGGGCTCGGCGGGCATGCCTCACATTATAAAAGGTGGCGGGGGGAGGCGGCGGGAATCGCTTCTTTATGGCATCTGGAATGCGGGGCAGTTTCGGGAGACAATTTGAACATGGCAACGGTCGCGATCGCGATTGCCGGCGGGGCATTGGAGCAACGAGCTTCGGCGAGTATCGACGAGGCGAGTGCTACAGTGCGCCTGGCCAATAGCTCCCTGGGACACCAGATCAAGCTTGAAGTGCTGGCACGGAATCTGCGGAAGGTGAACCGCGGCACTCAGGAAATCTTCGACACGATTGAATCCAGTGCCGATGCGGGCCCAGCGAGTGCCGCTGGCGTTGAGCAGTACACTCCGGAACGCATTCAAGCTTTGGCCGACCAAGCCTTCGCACTGTATTTTCTCTTTGTGGAGATCTATCGCCGTTGCGCCGCCGCGCGGCTGACGAACTGTTCCAAGTTCGGGATTGGCATCGAAGTTTCCAAGCTGCAATCTTTAGGTGAGCATCTGTGGGGCCTGGGAGATTGGCTGCAAATGTGCGCCGATCCGGAGATCTACGAAGAGAAAATGCAGAGGGGAGAGGCCGAAATTCAGCGCGGAGAATTCGAGAGGCTCAGCTAGTCTATTGGCTGGATGGCCTCCCGGGAAATTCTCATCGCTAGGAGCGCGGCCAGGTACCTGGAACACCTGGACCGGCCGACTCGGGAGCGAATGCATGCCAGGATTCGAGAGATAGCCGCCGAGCCCGAAAATCTCCGGTATTCACGGCCGCTGAAAAACACCGACCTGCGGTCCGCCCACGTGGGTGGCTGGCGGATCCTTTGCCGTGCAGTTGGCAGCCAGCTTCTCGTCACTGATATCGAGCCGCGGGGCCAAGTCTACCGGAACCTTCAAAGGCGCTAGGGCTAAGGGCGCCTCCGGCGGCCGGTTTTGCCTGTGGGCGGGGATTGCGCTATCCTTGATGTTACGGAACGGCCCGGCCAGATTGGACAGGGCGGGCTGGCGAAGACCCAAAGTGGGCGCAAGCCCACTTTTTTATTGCAGATATGGATGCGGGATCACAAAGCGAAGCTTTAAGGGAGCTGGCCAGCAGCGTGGTGGCTACTGCAGGGCTGGAACTGGTGCACCTTGAGCTCAAGGGAGAGGGCCGCGGACGCATGCTGCGCGTCTACGTGGACCGCAGCGGCGGGGTTGGGATCGAGGATTGCGAGCGGGCCAGCCAGGCGCTGAGCCGCGCGCTCGACGAGCGGGAGATGGAGGCGCTGCCGGGGCCCTATACGCTGGAGGTATCCTCGCCGGGGCTGGACCGGCCGCTGTGGGCGCGGGCCGACTTCGACCGTTTTTCCGGCCAGCGCGCGCGGTTGCGCACGCGACAGCCGGTGGGGGGAAGACGGAACTTGACCGGGCTTCTCGAGGGCGGCGGCGAGGGAGGCGTGCGATTGCGGACCGAAGCCGGCGGGGCGCCGATCACGATCGCCTGGGATAACGTCGAGGAGGCGCGGCTGGCGCCGGAGTTCCCTTCCCCGCCGAAGCCGGGGCGGCGGACGAGATCGGTTGAAGGCGCGGGACCCCGCTCGGCTGCGCCGAGCGACCCGCTTACGCGCGGCAAGGCCGGGGCACAGGGGCCCGGCCCTGCGGCACGTTAGGAAGCGATTTTTTATGGCAAGCGTTTTGTATCAACAAGTCGAGCAGTTGAGCCGGGACAAGGGCATTGATCCGGCCGTGGTGGTGAGCGCGGTCGAGGATGCGTTCCTGGCGGCGACGCGCAAACACCTGAAGACGCTGGAGGAGCTCGAATCGGTGCTGAACAAGGACACCGGCGAGATCTCCGTGTTTGCGGTGAAGAATGTGGTCGAGCAGGTCACCTCCGACGATCTGGAGATCTCGCTGAGCGATGCGCGCGCGATTGATG
>JBOGKL010000413.1:0-23558 GCA_050745525.1 Terriglobales bacterium
CCACGAAGGCGCGCGTGAGCGGCTCGATGTAGGTGCGGTCGGCCAACTCCGGGTCCGTCATGATGGTCGCCGGATTCGAGTTCACCAGCACCACCTCGAATCCGTCGGCGCGCAGCGCCTTGCACGCCTGCGCCCCGGAGTAATCGAACTCGCAGGCCTGGCCGATCACGATCGGCCCGGAGCCGAGAATGATCACCTTGTGGATATCCGAGCGCCTAGGCATGGGTTCCCTGCCCGCACATCAAGGTCACGAAATCCTGGAACAGGTAGTGCGAGTCGTGCGGACCGGGCGCGGCCTCGGGGTGGTACTGCACGCTGTAGAGCGGCAGCGAGCGATGGCGCAGGCCCTCGAGGGTGCCGTCGTTGAGATCAAAGTGCGTGCATTCGACGTCGGAGGCGGGCAGTGAATCCGGGTCCACGGCGAAGTTGTGGTTATGGGCGGTGATCTCGACGCGTCCGCTGGCCTCGTGCTTGACCGGGTGATTGCCGCCGTGATGGCCGAACTTGAGCTTGTAAGTCTTGCCCCCCAAGGCCAAGCCGATGAGCTGGTGGCCGAGACATATGCCGAACATGGGCACGCGCCCCATCAGGTTGCGGATGGTCTCCACCGCGTAGCCGCATGGCTCCGGATCGCCGGGGCCGTTGGATAAAAAGATGCCGTCGGGATGGAGCGCCAACGCTTCCTGAGCTGTCGTCTTCGCCGGTACCACCCGCACCCGGCAGCCATGCTCGGCCAACTGGCGCAGGATGTTGCGCTTCATGCCGAAGTCGTAGGCGAGCACCAGCGGCGCATGCCCGCCAGCCGCAGGGGAGGGCTCGGGACCATCGTAGGGCGAGTGAGTGCTCACCACCTGCGCCAGATCGGTGCCTTGCATGAGCGGGATGGCGCGCGCCCGCGCCACCAGCGCCTCGACATCGGCCGCGCCGGTGGCCAGCACGCCGCGCAGCACGCCCTGCCGGCGCAGGTGCAACACCAGAGCCCGCGTGTCAATGTCAGAGAGCACTGGGATGCCGTAGTGTTCCAGATACGCCTGGCAGTCGCGCTCGCTGCGCCAGTTGCTGGCGACGGAAGAGAACTCGCGCACGATCAGGCCCTCGACGAAGGGATGGCTCGCCTCGTCATCTTCGGACACGGTGCCGTAGTTGCCAATCTGGGGGGCGGTCAGGCAGACGATTTGGCCGGCATAGGAGGGGTCGGTGCAGATTTCCTGGTAGCCGGTCATGGAGGTGTTGAACACCACCTCGCCAGCGCCCGACCGTACGGCGCTGCCGACCGCACCGTGAGCGCAGCCCCGGAACACCCGGCCATCTTCTAGTGCCAGTAAGGCCTCCATCGCCCGCCTTTCCTCGTGGTTTTTGACCCACTGGCGTGGAATGCCGTTGGATCGAACCATTTTATCAGCTTTGGCGTAGAATTGCCGGACGTAAGTATCCGACCGAGGGAATTTGCATGCACCTGTCTAAACATTGCGTCATCGTCGCTACTCTGTTCGCCGGTCTATGCCTTTTCGCCACCGCGCAGTCTGCGCCGCAGCCGCTCCTGCTGCTGCAAACGCCGACGCTCAGCCGCACCCAAATCGCCTTTGCCTATGGCGGCGACATCTGGACCGTAGCGCGTTCGGGTGGGGCGGCGCACCGGCTGGTAGTGGGGTTTGACCGCGAGATGGGACCCATCTTTTCTCCCGACGGCTCCTCCATCGCCTTCACCGGCGAGTACGACGGCAACATAGATGTGTACGTGGTGCCGGCCACGGGTGGGACGCCGCGGCGGCTTACCTACTATCCCGGGCCCGACGTCGCCGTCGGTTGGACACCCGGCGGCAAGAGCGTCTTGTTCCGCTCCAACCGCGCCAGCTATTCCGATCCGGACCAGCTCTTTACCGTCCCGGCCGCGGGCGGCTTCCCGACCGAGCTGCCGCTGTCCATGGCCGAGGACGGCTCCTTTTCGCCCGACGGGACACATATCGCCTATATTCCAAACTCGCAATGGGAACCGTTCTGGCAGGGGTATCGCGGCGGGCAGACCACGCCGATTTGGATCGCGCGGCTATCCGATTCGAGCGTGGTCAAGGTGCCGCGCGTGAACTCGAACGATCGCGATCCGATGTGGATCGGCGACAGCATTTACTTTGTTTCCGACCGCAATGGCGGCTACGGGCTCTATGGCTATAACACCGCGACGCGGCTGGTGCAGCAGGTGGTGAATACCGCCGGACAGTTCGACATTACCTCGGCCGGGGCCGGACCCGATGCCGTTGTGTACTCGCAGTTCGGGCAGATTCACGTGTATAACATCGCGCGGCATCGCAGCCGCGTGGTGCCGATCACGCTGGCGGCCGATATGCCGCAGACGCGCCCGCACTGGGAGAGCGTAGCCAAGCAGATCCAAACAGCGGCACTATCGCCCACCGGCGAGCGAGCCCTGTTTGCAGCGCATGGAGAGATCCTCACCGTGCCGGCCGAACACGGTAGCATCCGCGATTTGACCAACACGCCCGGCATTATGGACCGTGATCCGGCATGGTCGCCCGACGGCCAGCGGATCGCCTATTTCTCGGATCGCTCGGGCGAATACGATCTGCGCATTGTGGGCCAGAAGGGGCTCAAGTCGGCGCGGACCATTCACCTGGGCCAGCCCAATGCCTACTACGGCGATCTGCAGTGGTCGCCCAACAGCCAGTCGCTGGTGTTCAGCGACCAGGCGCTGAACCTGTGGACGGTGAATCTGGCCGCCGGCAGCGTGCCCGTCAAGGTGGATAAAGACCTGTACGAGGATCCGCGCCACGAATTTGACCCGGCCTGGTCGCCCGACAGCCGCTGGCTGGCCTACACCAAGCAGCTCCCCAACCATCTGCGCGCTGTGTTCGTGTACTCGCTCGCCGATCACACCGATCATCAGGTCACCGACGGGATGAGCGACTGCCTGTACCCTCAATTCGACCCGAACGGCAAGTACCTGTACTTCACCGCCAGCACCAATACCGGTCTGAACGCGGGATGGCTCGACATGAGCAGCATGGATCACCCGGTCACGCGCAGCGTGTACGTGGCCGTGCTGCGCGCCGATCTGCCCTCGCCGCTGCCGCCGCAAACGAGCGACGAGAGCGCGCCCAAGGCGCGCACGCCGTCCAAGCCAGGGAACCCGCCGGCGGGGGACCCGGCGCTGGTCACGATTGATTTTCAGGGCATTTTGCAGCGCACGCTGGCGCTGCCGATCACTCCGGCCAACTACGTAGGGCTGGACGCGCGGCCGAACGGGGTTCTCTACCTGCGGTTACTGCCCGAGGTTTCGGCCGGATTTGGACCGCCCAAGATGAGCCTGTCGCGTTTTACGCTGAGCGACCGCAAGACGCATGCGCTGGCCAGCGGCCTGACGCAGGCGGTGATCTCGTTTAACGGGCGCAAGATGCTGCTCGAGCGCAACGGTACCTGGACGATCACCGATGCCACCAAGAAGCCCACGCCCGGAGCCGGAAGGATCCCGGTGGACCAGATGCGGGTCTACGCGGTGCCGCACGCGGAGTGGGCGGAGATGTACCACGACGTTTGGCGCATTGAACGCGGCTACTATTACGACCCCAACTTCCACGGCTTGAACATGGCCGCGGCGGAGGCTGAGTTTGCGCATTATTTGCCCGGCATTGCCAGCCGCAACGACTTGACGCTGCTGTTTCAGGAGATGCTCAGCTATCTATCGGTGGGCCATATGTTCGTTCGCGGCGGGACGCAGCCGCCCGACGGAGCGGCCGAAAGCACGGGGCTGCTCGGCGCCGATTACCGCATCGCCTACGACCGGTATCAGTTCGCCAGGATCTATAGCGGCGAGAACTGGAATCCGCGGCTGCACGCGCCGCTCACCGAACCCGGCGTGAACGTGCATGCGGGCGATTACCTGCTGGCGGTTAACGGCCGTCCGCTCACGGCCGCGGACAACGTCTACGAAGCCTTTGAACAGACGGCGGGCAAGCAGGTCACCCTTGAGGTAGGCCCGAAACCTGACGGCAGCGGGGCGCACTCATACGTGGTCACACCCATCGCCAGCGAGCACGCGCTGCGCAACATGGACTGGATTGAGGGCAACCGGCGCAAGGTGGACGAGCTCAGCCACGGCGCGCTGGCCTACGTCTATTTGCCCGATACCGGCGGCGGAGGGTTTACCAACTTCAACCGCTACTTCTTCTCGCAAGTGGGAAAGCAGGGCGCGATTCTCGACGAGCGCTTCAACCACGGCGGCGATCTTTCCGACTACATCATTGATTACCTGCGGCGGACGCCCATGAGCCTTGACATCACGAAGCACGGCGCGCGGACGATTGATCCGCAGGAGGCGATCTTCGGTCCGAAGGTGATGGTCATCAACCAGTTTTCCGGCTCGGGCGGCGATGCCCTGCCCTGGTACTTCCGCGAGGCGCACGTGGGCACGATGGTGGGCGTGCGGACGTGGGGCGGGCTGGTGGGGATCGGCGGCTATCCGGCGCTCATGGACGGCGGCACGGTAACCGCGCCGCGCTGGGCTATTGCCGGCCTCAACAATCACTGGGTGGTCGAGGGTCACGGCATTGCGCCCGATGTGACCGTGTGGCAGGACCCGGCACAGGTGCGGCTAGGACACGACCCGCAGTTGGAAGCGGCGGTGGCGATCGCCATGAAGCAGTTGACGGCGCACCCGCTAGGGCATTTCCCCAACCCGCCGTATCAGAACCACCACCCGGTGTTGCCGGCGCTGCCGGGCGGTGGACAGAAGTAAGGCGTTATTTGGAATCCATGGCGAGGGGGAAGTCGAAGCGGCGCGCACCGCGAGCGGCGCCGCGACCGGCGGAGGCGGCCATGGAGGGCGCGGGGCTGGGCCGATACATCGGGGTCAGTCCTTCGGCTTCGCGCACGAAGCTCATGCCCGCAGGCTCGCCGGCGTAGTCAATGCGGATGACATCGCCGAGGCGCACCTGTCCGGTGGCGATCAGCTTGGCCAGCGGGAAGACAATGTGGCGCTCGATGGCGCGCTTGAGGTGACGGGCACCGTAGCGGGGATTGTAGCCTTCCTGCAGCAACCATTCCTTGCACTCCTTGGTGCAGTTGAACAGGAAGGGGTGATTGCCGCTGGAGGCCAGAATGCGCTGCTGCACCATGCCCAACTCGATGTCGAGGATGGCGGTAAGCTCGTCGCGGCGCAGGGTGTGAAACACCACGGTGCGATCGATACGGTTCATGAACTCGGGAGAAAACTTGTGCCGGGCGGCGGCAATGGCGACGCGGTCCATCTGCGCGTCGAGATGCGCGTCGAGCTTGGCGTGACGGCCGAACTGAGGGGGCGTGAAGCCGGTGCCGCCCAGGGTGAGCGTGTCCATTTCCGCCGCGCCCAGGTTGCTGGTCATGAAGATGATGGTCTGGGTGAAATCCACGCGGCGGTTGTCGCCGAGGGTGAGCGTGGCTTTATCGAGGATGCCCAATAGAAGCTGCCAGAGGGCGTCGGAAGCTTTTTCGATTTCGTCAAAGAGCAGCAGGGAGAGGCGCAGACGATCGGTGTGCCATTGACTGAGCGCCTCCTGGGTCAGGAGCGGATGTGTCTCACGGTGACCTAAATAGCCGGGAGGGGAGCCAATCAGCTTGGCAATCTCGTGGCTGTGCTGAAACTCGGCACAGTCCACTTTGATGACGCCGCGGGCGTCGCCAAAGAGAGTTTCCGCCACCGCCTCGACCACGCGTGTTTTGCCGGAGCCGGTGGGGCCCAGCAGCAGCAGGTTGGCGATGGGACGGCCGGGCGGGTGCAGGCCCGCCAGGAACGTTTGGTACAAGTCCACCACACAATTGACGCCCGCACTCTGGCCGACGATTTTGCGCCGTAATGCCGTTTCGAACTGGCACACATCGTCGCAGCGCAGGGTAGGGTCCAACACCTCTTGACAGCCCGTTTTCATAAAGTCCCTTACTTGATGGGATGCAGGCTGGACTCCCGGAGTTTATGAGGTACGGGAACGAAGGGAGGAGGATGGACCGTAATGGGCTGGGGTCCCAGCCCATACGACGTTACGCGACGGCGCTAAGGGCTCTAGTCGCCGGTGACCTGATTTTCACCGGCTGAGGGAGGCAGGGCCTGTCCGGGCTGATACTTCAATTTCCGTTCCAATTGCGTGCGCAATTCGGCCATCTCTTGCAACAATTCGCGCACCCGTCCCTCGCCCTCGGCCAGTTGTCCTCTCTCCTGCAGTCGCCGGCGGAGCAGATCGAAATCCAACTCAGCCAGATCCTGGACCAGCGTCCGCATGGAACGAATCAGCAAGTCCACCCCTTCCAAATCGGCGAACGGAGACACAAAGGTTTCCGCGGCGCGGGCGCGCACGGCGCCCCAATCAATTTGGAGTTGCGGATGCGCCTGGCGCACCTGTTCGAGCACTTCGTCGCTCACCCGCGGACGGTTGCCCAAGCAGGCCAGATGCACCTGCCGCACATGTCCATCTTCGCGGACATTGTGTACGAGGTAATACGATTTGCCCTTTTTACGTACAAACGCCATGCCTACCTCCCTAAGCTCCCCCCCGAGTTGATGACCCTGGCTGCAGTCCATTCCGTGGTGGGTCTACTCGCACCACGGATAGGATGGGGCAGCCCGCAAGTAGGGTTGTCCCTGCCACCAAGTATGGCACCCGTGCAAGCGATGCGTGGACTGGCGCGGGCCCCCGCGCGGCTGAGCCGCACGACCCGCTTGACGCACGGCCGGACTGTGAGGCCCCGGGACCCCAGTCCGGCCGTGCTTGTCGGACAGAGCACATGCTACATTCAGGGTAGTTCCAGCAGACGCCGTCTCCTATGAAAATTTCCAAGCTTTTTGGTTCCATCCTGGGTACAGGTGCGCTCGCCGTTTTGCTGGCGGGGGCGAGTGGAGCGCAAACGTTTGCACCTGCGGCGCGGCATGCCGTGCCCGCCCATGCGGAAATTCGCGCCATTTATCTGACCGGGGCGTCGGTCAGCCTGCCGCGCGGCAAGCGCATGGCCGAGCAGTGGCGAGCCGAGGGCGGCAACGCCGTCGTCTTCGACGTGAAAGACAACACCGGTCCGGTCAGCATCAATGCGCCGCTGGCGCTGGCCGGACATGTGCGGCGACCCTACATTCCGAATCTCGGCGCGTGGGTGGGCTGGCTGCACGCGCATGGACTGTACGCCATTGCGCGCATCGCCGTGTTTCAGGATCAGCGGCTGGTGGATGCGCATCCGGAGCTGGCGGTGCATTCGCGCGCGACGGGAAAAGTGTGGTGGGAACACGGCGTGGATTACTGGGTGGATCCGTCACAGGCGGCGGTGCAGGACTACAACATTGCCCTGGCCAAGCTGGTGGCCGAGGCCGGAGTGGACGAGGTGCAGTTTGATGCCATCCGCTTTCCCGTGCAGGGCAACCAGCGTGATGCACGGTTCGCCTACGAGGCTACGCATCCCAACGAGCCGCGGCAGGAGATCATCACCAGCTTTTTGCGGCGCGCGCAGCAGGCGCTGGCGCCCACCGGCGTGCGGCTCTCGATTGACGTCTACGGCATCACGGGCTGGGAGCACGCGGTGGATCTGAAGGCGACCGGGCAGAACATCGTGCAGATGGCGCACTACTGCAACGTGATCTGCCCGATGATCTACCCTTCGCATTTTTTCGGGCACTTTGACGGCTACGCTGTGCCCTCCTCGGCACCCGAGCATTTCATCGAGACAGGGATGCGGCGTTTCCAGCGGCTGACGCGCGAGGAGAACGTGGTCATCCGTCCGTGGCTGCAGGCGTTTCACTGGCACACGCCGACGTTCGGGCCGAGCTACGTCGAGCGCCAGGTGGCCACCGAACGGGCGCAGAACGGCGGCGGGTTCATGCTCTGGAACGCGGGCAACCTGTACGGACCGGTCTATGCCGCGATGCCCGCCATGCTGGCCGGCGGCAGCAAATATTTCCAAGGCGGATATCCCTACGCGATTGCCGCGCCGGAGGCTACCGCGGCTCCCGCACGCACTAAGCGGATGCGGCGCTAGCGGGAGCGAGCCACATCAGCACCGCCCCGGCCAGCATGAGCGCGGCGGCGACGGCGAAGGCCAGCGCCGCGGCCACGCCCCAGAGCGCGCCGACCATCGCGCTGGCGATGAAGTCGCCGAAGCCATTCACCGTGCCCATCAGGCCGTAGCCGGTGGCGCGCTCGGGCGCAGGGAGCAGATCGGCGGGGATGGCGCCTTCCAGGGCATCCTGCACCCCCACATAGGCGCCGGCGGCGGCAAAGACGAGCGCCAGCCAGGCGAGGCTGTGCGCGTGGTGCCCCATGAGCAGCGCCATGCCGGCGGCACTGGCCGCGGCGAGCACGTAGCCAGAGGCCAGCAGCTTCGGTTTCGACACGCGGTCGGCGAGCGCACCGGCCGGGTAGGCGCTGGCGGCGTAGACCACGTTGTGCAGCACGTAGAGGAGCGCGGCCACCTGCGCCGCGCGCACCAGGCCCATGCCGGGGCGCAGCAGTTCGGTGGCGGCCAGGATCAGCAGGGTGTGGGAGAAATCGCCCAGCCCGAACACACCGACGCCGCGCAGAAAACGAGTGAAGGGAGACGGGAGGGCGCGCAGCGCGGGAAACAGGCGCAAGCCGCGGCGCGCCGGCTGACTGCGCTCACGCACGAGCAGCAGAAACGCCGCCACCGCGCCCAAGCCGGGAAGGAGAGCCAGCAGGAAGACCCAGCGGAAGGGCGCGGCCGGGGTGGTGCGCGGCAGCCAGGACAGCAGCCAGACGCCGAGCAGGGGTCCCAGCACCGCGCCGGCGGTGTCACCGGCGCGGTGCAGCCCGAAAGCCTTGCCGCGCGCGGAAGCGGGCACGGCTTCGGCCAGCAGCGCGTTGCGGGCCGGCCCCTTG
Source organism: Terriglobales bacterium (assembly GCA_050745525.1). Lineage (GTDB taxonomy): Bacteria > Acidobacteriota > Terriglobia > Terriglobales > SCQP01 > SCQP01. The sequence continues at coordinate 8,859 of JBOGKL010000413.1, forward strand.
ACGCCGCGGCCCATCCAGGCCACAACGCGTCCGGCGAGCACGAGCGGCCAACTGAGGGCGGCGGCGAGCAGCGCCAGCGCCGCGGCGGTGACGAAGTAGCCGCTGGCAACCAGCGGTTTGCGGCGGCCGACGCGGTCGGAGAACCATCCGGCGCCGAGCTTGACGAAGCTGGAGGCGGCGTCGGCGCTGCCCTCGATCCATCCCAGGGCGCCGGCGGCGACGCCGATGGCGTGCAGAAAGCCGGGCAGGACGACGGTGACGGTCTCATGGCCGGCATCGGAGAGAAAGCTCGCCAGCGCCATGCCGATGACGTCGCGGTTGAGCCAATCCGCGGGGAGCAAGCGAGGCGGGGGCGGGCTCGTTGAGGAGGGCACTGCGAACGACTATACTAGGGGCGTAGTCCAGGGCGTTGGAGTTCGCCCCACCCAAACCGCTCCGTCCGGAGCTGATGACTCCTACCCAATTTTTCTGGTTAGGAGTCGAAGCATGTCTGATCTCATTGCTGCCGTCCGACCCGTGCAACGGGCGCTGTCGGGGCGCGCCGTGGCGCTGGGCATTGCGGTTGCGGGCGCGCTGGGGGCGCTGAGCCGCTGGGGCCTGGGGCAAGTATGCGAAACCTGGTTCGGGCCGCGATTCCCCTACGGCACCCTGGCGGCCAACCTGATTGGATGTTTCCTATTGGGCGCGGTGATGGAGATCGGCGGCCAATCGCGATGGCTGAGCGGGGAGATGCGGCTGATGCTGGCGGTCGGTTTCATCGGGGCGCTCACGACGTTTTCCACCTGGGAGTTTGAGACGCTGCACATGGCGCGGGGCGGACAGGTGGTGCTGGCGGCCGGCAATTTCGCCGTGAACGTGTTCCTGGGATTTCTGCTGCTGTGGGCGGGCGCGCGGGTGGCGGGCGGGTTTTTGCCTTAGCTGGCGCGGGCCCCTGCGCGACTTCGCCGCGCGTCCCGCTTATGCTCGCGCCGAGAGCCTTGGCTACAACGAGACGACCGATTGCAGGCCGGTGATCTCGAACGGCTTGCGGCAGCGCGGATTCGAGCAGGCGAGCTTGTCGTCGCGGCGGACCATGTAGCTGGAGAGCTTGACGAACCTGGCGCGATCGAGCGAGTCGGCGCGCGGGGGCGGGGCGGGTTTTTTGCGCCGCACCACCCAGGTCACGGCATACTCGGCCTCGGTGCGGCAGTGCGGACAGATGAGGCGCACCTTCTTCGCCTCGTTCGACTCGTTGAAGAATTCGCGCTCTTCCATAGGCGGTGGCCTTCAGGCGCGCACATGCAGCACATCGGCGCCGGCGTCGAACGAACCGACGGCGGCCACCAGGCGGCGGGCGACATCGAAGAACGGCGCCGCCGCCTCGTGCGCCTCGCCCAGCGTCGCCACCGGACAGCCGCGGTCGCCGCCCTGGCGCACATCGGGCCGCAGCGGCAGCGCGCCCAGGAAGGGCACGCCGAATTTTTCCGCCGTGACTTCCCCGCCCCCATGGCTGAAGATGTCCACGCCCTTGTGGCAGTGCGGGCAGGTGAAGTAGCTCATGTTCTCGACCACGCCCAGCACCGGAATGCGCAGTTGCTGGAACATGTTCAGCGCCTTGCGGCCGTCTTGCAGCGAAACGTCGGAGGGCGTGGTCACCACGACGGCGCCGGCTAGCGGCACGCTTTGCGCCAGGCTGAGTACAATGTCGCCAGTGCCGGGCGGCAGGTCAATGAGCAGATAGTCAAGATCGCCCCACACCACCTGGCGCAGGAATTGCTGCATGGCGCTGTGCAGCATGGGGCCGCGCCAGATCACGGGTGCATCGCCGGGATTGAGCAGTCCCATGGACATGAACTTGATGCCGAAGTTGTCCAGAGGCTGGATGCGGTTGCCCTCGAGCACGTGGGGCATTTCGCTGCGGCCCAGCATGAGGGGGACATTGGGGCCATAGACATCGGCATCCAAAAGTCCGACCAGATGGCCCAACTCGGCCAGAGCGATGGCCAGATTGACGGCCACGGTGGTCTTCCCCACCCCACCTTTGCCGCTGCCGATGGCAATCAGGTGTTTCACACCGGGAATGGTCTGCACGGGCGCGGGCTGCGGAGGATGAGCCATCGAATTAATCTCTTATTATAGACGGCATGATCTGCACGGTGTCGCTCAACCCGGCGGTGGACAAGTATCTGCGACTGGCGCAACTGCGCCGGGGCGAGCATCTGGAGGCTGAGGAGGTGGTGGCTTCGGCGGGGGGCAAGGGCATTAACGTGGCCGGGGTGCTGCGCGTGCTTGGCGAAGAGGTTGAGCTGATCGGCTTTTTCGGCGGCCACACCGGGGCTTACATTTTGGACGAGGTGGCGCTTGAGGGAATTCACGTGGACCCGGTGTTGGTCCGCGCCACCACGCGCACGGCCTTTGTCCTTGTGGATGAGGACGGCACGGAAACCGAGATCGTCGAACCGGGCGCCGAGGTGAGCGCGGCGGAGATCGCGGCCTTACGGGCGCGGGTGGGCGATGCGGCACGGCGCGCGGCGGTGGTGGTGCTGACGGGAAGCGTGCCGCCGGGTTGCCCGGACGACATCTACGTGCAATTGCTTGCCGACTGCGGCGGTGCATGTCCGGTGGTGGTGGACACGAGCCGGCGGTGGTTGCGCGCGCTGCTGGCATCTTCGGTGCGGCCGGGACCGGCGATCGTCAAGCCCAACCGGAGGGAAGCCGAAGCGGCGCTGGGCGAGAAGCTCGGCGATGCGGCCGCACGGCAACGCGGGTTGCGGCGGCTGGCCGCCGCGGGCGTGAGGATGCCGATGATCTCCGACGGCGCCGCGGGCCTGTATGCGCTGGTCGAGGGAGCGGTGCTGCATGCGGTGATGCCGCCGCTCGAACGCGTCAACTCGGTGGGCTCGGGTGATGCCGCCGTGGCGGGGATGGCGGCGGGGCTGGCGCGCGCGATGCCGCCCGAGGCGATGCTGCGCCTAGCCGCCGCCTGCGGCGGCGCCAACGTGCTCACCAAGGAATGTGCGCGCGTCGAGGCGCAGGACCTGGAACGGCTGCTGGGGCAGGTGCGGGTTGAAGAGCTAGCGCTTACAGCTCGGTGCCCAGCGTGACCGGAATCTGAATCTTGTGGCCGTCACGATCCACGGTGAGGTGCACGGTGCTGCCCGGTTTTTGCAGCAGCAGGATGTTGCCCAACTGCCCCTGATCCTGCAGCGGCTCGCCATTGACGGCGAGAATGATGTCGCCGCCGAAATTCACCGCCGTGTTGCCGATGTAGCCGGGCTCGCGGCCGGCGTGCAAACCGGCGTGGGCGGCGAGGCTGCCCGGGCGCACGCGCAGCACCAGCAGGCCGTGGGTGACGTTCAGGTTCAACTGCTGGGCGATGCTGGGGGATATCGGGAACGTCAACATGCCGAGCGACACGGTTTGCACGTGGCCGGTCGAGATCAACTGCTGCAGCACGGCCTTGACGCTGTTGATGGGGATGGCGAAGCCGATGCCGATGTTGGAACCGGTCTGGGTGTAGATCATGGTGTCAATGCCGACGACCTCGCCCAGCGAGTTCAGCAGCGGCCCGCCGCTGTTGCCGGGATTGATGGGGGCGTCGGTCTGGATGGCGTTCTCGATGTCGGCGCCGGGTTCGCCGTTATCCTGCGGGCCTTCATGCACGGTGCGGATGGAACTGATGATGCCCGAGGTCATGGTGCCGGGCAGGCCGTAGGGGTTGCCGATGGCCAGCACGTTCTGTCCGACCTGCAGGTTGCCGCTATCGCCCAGGGTGACGGGCGGGACGGCGCGGCCGGCGTTGATCTTGATGACCGCCAGGTCGAGCTCGGGGGCGCGGCCCACCACGGTGGCCGGGTACTGATGCGAGTCGTCCTTGCGCGGCGTCCAGGTGACGGTGAGTGAGCGCGCGCCGCGGATGACGTGATAGTTGGTGAGGATGTAGCCCTGGGAGTTGATGAAAAAGCCGGAGCCTTGGCCGGATTCGGGCACCGGGCCCCAGAGCATGTTGTACTGAATGATCTGCGAGGTGACGTTCACCACCGAGGGCTTGACGCGGCGGTAGATGTTGATGTCACGCAGCTCGTCGGGTTCGAACTTGCTTTGCGGCGGCGCTTCCGCCAGCACGACACTGTGGCCGGCGCCGTGCGGCGAGAGCAGCGAAGCCGGCGAGAGAAAGGACGGAGCGCCGTGGGTGGAAACGTAGATCCAGAATCCTCCGGCGAAGATCAGAGCCAGCGCCAGCACCGGACGCAGTCTCATGCGTGAGCCTCCTGTTGCAACCGATCCCAAAGGCGGTCGAGTTGGGAATGCAGCGCGGCGAGCGCGCCGCTGTTATCTACTACGACATCGGCGAATTCTTTTTTGCGCTGGTCGGGCCACTGATGGGCCATGCGCGCCAGCGCCTGGGCGCGGCTGCCGCCGGTGCGGGCCGTGAAGCGACTGATGCGCAGCTCGGGATCGGCCACCACCAGCACCACGTGATCAAAGCCGGCGAGCAGGCCGCACTCGATGAGCAGCGCCGCATCGAGGCCGGCCATCGCTTTGCCCTCCTGCTCGTAGCGTTGCATCGCCTGCCGCGCCGCCTCCATAACGAGTGGATGCAGAATGCTATTGAGGTCGGCAGTTGCGGCGCCGTCGGCACCGAACACGATGGCGGCCAGGCGCTCGGGGACGATGGCGCCGGCGGGATCGAGAATCGCCTGACCGAAGCGGGCGACCACGGCGGCTTTGGCATCCGACTGCAGCAGGCGATGCGCGAGATGGTCGGCATCGAGCACGGGGCAGCCGCGCTCACGCAGCCAGACGGAGACGGTGCTCTTGCCGCTGCACAGCCCTCCGGTGATCGCCAGGCGAAGCATTTCTTAATCGCGGGCTCCCAGCGCGACTCCGCCGCGCGGCCCGCTCTCCTCGCCCTCGGGCCCGCTCCGCCGGGGGCCCCTATTCCCCGGCTCCGCTCCGGGTTTCAATCCCCGCCGCGCCGTCGCCAGCTCCACGGTGTTGCTCATCAGCATGGCGATGGTGAGCGGCCCGACGCCGCCGGGGACGGGGGTGAAGTAGGAGGCGCGGCTACAGGCGGCGCGCGGGTCCACGTCGCCGATGAGGGTGCGGCCGCGGCGCTCGAACTCCTCGCGGCGCTTGGCGTTGGCGGGGAAATAGGTCTCGACATCCTCGGCACGGGTGAGCGTGTTCACGCCCACATCCACCACCACGGCGCCGCGGCGGATATGATGCTCATCGAGCATCGCGGCGCGGCCGATGGCGGCAAAGAGCAGCTCGCCGCGCTGGCACACCGCGGCCAGATCGCGTGTGCGCGAGTGGCAGAGGGTCACGGTGGCGTGGGCGTGCAGCAGGAGCAGCGCCAGGGGCTTGCCCACGATGTTGCTGCGCCCGACGACGACGGCTTCGCGTCCGGCGATCTCGATGTTGTTGCGGCGGAGCAGCTCGAGGATGCCGGCCGGGGTGCAGGGGCGGGGGCCGGGTTGGCCGGCGACGAGCTTGCCCAGGTTGAGGGGATGGAAACCGTCCACGTCTTTTTCGGGGGTGACGGCTTCGAGGACCGCCAAGGCATCCACCTGCGGCGGAAGCGGGAGCTGCACCAGGATGCCGTCTATCTCGTCGCGCGCGTTGAGCGAGCGGACGAGGGCGAGCATTTCGGCGGTGGAGACCGTGGCCGGGGGGCGGAGTTCTTCGGAGACAATGCCGAGTTCGCCGCAGGCACGCACCTTGGCGCGCACGTAGACGGCCGAGGCCGGGTCATCGCCGGCGCGAATCACGGCCAGCCCGGGCGGACGCGCTGCGAAGGCGCGGACCTGCGCCGCCACCTCCTGGCGGATGGCGGCCGCGGTGGCGGTTCCGTCGAGCAATTTCGCACTCACTGTTCCAGTTTAGCAACGGTGTGACAATGCGGTATGCGAGCGTTGCTGATCGGCGGGACATTGATTGGCGCGGGCCCCTGCGCGGCTTCGCCGCGCGTCCCGCTTATGCTCGCGCTGACTTGGGGGCCCCCGTCCCCAAGCCAGCGCTGCGCATCGCCGGTTGGTGTCACAATGGCGTTTGCGAGCATTGCTGATCGGCGGGACGACGTTTCTGGGGCCGTGGGTGGCGCGGGCGCTGGTGGCGCGCGGTCTCGACGTTGCCGTCTACCATCGCGGCGAGCACGAATCGCCGCTGCTGCCGCCGGTGCGGCATTTTCACGATGCGCGCGCCGGGATACCGGTGCGCCATATCCCCGAAGACGTGTGCGACTGGGCGCCCGAGATCGTCGTACACATGAACGCGCGCAACGGCGAGGACACCGCCGCCGCCGTGGCCGCCTTCGCCGGGAAGGCGCGGCGGCTGGTGTTGCTGAGCAGCGGCGACGTCTACCGCGCCTGGGATATTTTTCTGGGCCGAGACCCGGGGCCGGCGCTGCCGGGCGCACTTACGGAAACCTCGCCTCTGCGCACACGCCTGTACCCGTACGAGGGGCAGGAATACGACAAGATCCTGGCCGAGCAGGCGGCTCGTAGCGACCCGCGGCTGCCGGTGGTGGTGCTGCGCCTGCCCAAAATATATGGCCCGGGCAGCCCGGCGCCGATGGAGGATCTGTACGCGTTTCGCGAGCATCCCGGCTGGCGCTGGACGCACGGGCACGTCGCGGACGCGGCGGCAGCGGTAGCGCTGGCGGCGCTGCACACCGCGGCGGAGGGGGAGACCTACAACGTCGGGGAGCTGGACACGCCGACGGTGGGCGAGCGCCTCGCCGCCCTGGCCGCTCCGGACTCCTTGCCACCCGCAGACCGCGAGCACAACTTCGCACAGGCAATTGTCTACGACACGGGGAAGATTCGCCGGGAGCTGGAATGGAGCGAGGCGGCGCGGTGACGGCAATCGGGCCCAAAGTGTCTCAGCGTTTGTCGCTAAGTGCTTTTATTTCCAGACAGAATTTCTGAAGGACTCTGATACCACCGGCGCGTGGTTTCCGAGCCCGGGCAGCCGGGCCCGGCACTTGGTGTCCGCCGTGGTCTCGATGGCGCCAACTACCCCAAAGTGTCTCAGAGGCGGCGCTAAGTCTTTGCTTTTCATGCGGGTCTTCCGTAGGGCAGCGATACCACTGCCGCTGCGGACGGCCCGTGCTGCGGCGGCGGCTTGGGTGCGCCTCGGGCAACGTGCCGTCAGGTACCACGTGACGCGGGTCCGGAATTCCCCCGAAGTTCGTCATTTACTTCCTGGCAGACACGGATCCCCTGGTTGTGATTCGATGCGGGATTCGCGCCGCGCGTTGGAGACCGGTCATGGAGTTTTTTGGTACAGGAGCCTCACCGCGGTTGCCGGCCACGAGGCAAATCCTCCACTACGCCGTAACCAACATCGTTCGGCGGCGGCAACGTTGTGAATTTGCGCAGAAACCCTTTCGCCGGCCGGGGTGCGCAATCGGTTTGGTGCTTCCGGACCTAATCGCGCCACCGGCGCTCCGTAGTCAGCAATGTGAATCAGCGCACCCGCCTTTCCTTTCCCGGCGTGGGCGCGGCGAGGTGCGGACTGGAGTGGTGTGCCCTGCTGCGCGCTGCGCGCCTCGCAGGTTATGCTGGCGGCATGGGACTTGTCATTGACGTCCACAATCACTATTACCCGGCCGCGTACCTGGAGGCGCTGCGTGAGAAGGATAGCGCGGTCAGCGTCAGTCGGGGAGAAGATGGGAACCTGCGGTTGCACTATCCCGGGGATTACAACATCGCCGTCGAGGGGCAGCGCGATCTGGCGGTAAGGGTGGCCATGATGGACGAGACCGGGCTCGATCGCCAGATTTATTCGATGACCACGCCGGGAGTGCATGTCGAGACGCCGAAGCGGGCGGCAAGGCTGGCGGCGCTGGTGAACGACGCCTTTGCCGAGGGCGTGGCAAGACATCCGGGGCGCTTTGGCGCGATGGCGACGCTGCCGCTGAATGATGCGGCGGCGAGCGTGCGCGAGTTGGAACGGGCGACGGGCGAGCTGGGTCTGCCGGGGGCGATGCTGTTCAGCAACGTGAACGGGGTGGCGCTGGCCGATGAGCGGTACTGGCCGTTGTATGAGCTGGCCAACGAGCGCGGGTTGGTGCTGCATATCCATCCCACCAGTCCGGTGGGGGTGGAGGCGATGCAGGAGTACTGGCTGATGCCGCTGGTGGGCTTTCTGGCGGATACGAGCCTGGCGGCGGCGAAGCTGGCGTTTTCAGGGGTGACGGCGCGGTTTCCGCGCATCCGGTGGGTGCTAAGCCATTTGGGCGGGATGATTCCCTACATAGCCGAGCGGCTCGACCGGGGCTGGCGCGCGTTCCCTGCCTGCCGCGAGCATTGCCCTGAAGCGCCTAGCCATTACCTGCGCCAGTTTTATTTCGACACTGTGAACTTCGACCCGCAGGCGCTGCTGTTGGCGGTCCACTTCGCCGGGCCGGAGCGCGTGCTGGCCGGGAGCGACTACGCGCACCAGATCGGCAGCCCGCGCCTGATGCTGGAGTCGCTGCGGGCGCTGCCGGTCGCGCAAGAAGTGCGGGCGCAAATATTGGGCGGCAACGCGGAGGCGTTGTACGCCTAGTGGCCGGCGACGGTGATTTTATTGATCGCGGGCGCCCAGCGCGGCTGCGCCGCGCGGCCCGCTCTCTAAGGCCGCAAATCCGCTCCGCCGGGGACCCCTACGCCCCGGCTCCGCTGCCTCGCCGGATTAGCGGCCGGCGACGACGCGGCGGCGGCGGGCGACGCCCCCGATGGACTGCAACTGGCGCAGAAGGATCTGGGAGAGGCGGCCGAGTTCGTGATGGTGGAGCTCGGCGAGCTGGGAGATGAGTTCCTCGCCCTTGGGGGTGAGGGCCACCTGCACCGTGCGCCGGTCTTCCTTGCCGCGGGTGCGGCGGACCAGCTTCAGGTTTTGCGCGCGCGTCACCAGGGCCACGGCGGCGTGATGGCTGACCTGCAGGCGTTCGGCGATTTCCGACACGTTGGCCCAGGGGCGGCCGTGCATGCCCTTGATCGTCATCAGCAACTGGTGCTGCTGGGGGGAAACCCCCGCCTGGCGTGCGGCGCGCTCGCTGAAGCGCAGGAACTGACGCAGCGCATAGCGGAACTGCGCCAGAGATTCAATATCGGTTTTGCTGATGCGCATGGCAGTCACCAAGTGTTCTCCCATCATAACGCGGAACCGTCACGTCAATACCTCAAATTGGGGCGTAATACCGGGGCGGGGCGGGGCGATATGCGGCGCGGCGCTTCATCCTCCGTGGGGGCTGGGCTGGGTTACACTGAAGCGTGCTTCGCCTGCTTTTTTCGCGCCGTATGATGGTCTCGGCCGCCCTGGTCGTGGCGCTGGGGGCGGGGGCCGGGTGTTCGTGGTTCCAGGCGCCGGCGCCGGGGCCGGACGTGGTGGCCACCGTCGATGGCCAGCCCATCACGGCGGCCCAACTGAACCGCCTGTACGCGCAGCAGACCGCCGGGGCCACGGCGCCGCTGCCCGAGGAGCAGAGCCTGCAGCTGCGGCTGTCGCTGCTCAGTCAGCTCATTGACCGCCAGATTCTGCTGCAGTATGCCGCACGGCTGGGCTTGCAGGCGGACCCGACACAGGTGCAACGCGAGGTGAGCGTGGCGGCCAGCGTTCCCGATCCGTCCGCGCAGCCGGCGCAGCGGCGCCAGATCGCCCATGGCCTCATCCTGCAGGAGCTGCTGCAGCGGGAAGTGGGCGATCACATCCACGTCAGCGAGGCCGACATCGCCGCCTACTACCAGCAGAACGAGGCCAGCTTCCACCTGCCCGAGCGGCAGTACCACGTGCTGGAAATCGTCGTGACACCGCACCCGGGGCCGGTCACCAACCTGGCCGAAGATAAGGCCTCGACGCCGACGGCAGCAAAAAAGAAGATCGCCATGGTCGAGCAGCGGCTGGCCGCGCACGCCGACTTCGCCACGCTGGCGCAGCAATATTCCGAGGATCCGGCGACGGCTTCCAGCGGCGGGGATTTGGGCCTCATCCCGCAATCAGTGCTGGAGACGCAGACGCCGCCGCTGCTGCGCGCCGCCATCTTGAGCCTGCATCCGGGGGAAGTGTCGCACGTGATCTCGACGCCGAACGGGTACTATCTGCTCAAGCTGGCGGGCATCGAACCGGCGGGACTGCAGCCGCTGTCGAATAAACAGGTACAACAGAGCATCCGCGACCTGCTCACCAGCGCGCGGCGGCAGGTGCTGCAGGCGGCCTTTTTGGCCAACGCGCGCGACCAGGCCAAGGTCGTCAACTATCTCGCCCAGCGCCTGTTGGCGGGCGCAAACTAGAGGAGCGGAGGCGAATGCGATGCTGGTCGTGAACTGGATCATCGCCGGAGCGATTGTGGGTTTCATTACCGCGCGATTCATGCGCGTGGGGACGGGGATGTGGCTGGGCATCGCCATTATCCGGGGCATTCTCGGGGGCTTGCTCGGCGGCTGGATCATGCACGCGTTCGGCACGGCGGCGGGAGGCGGAGCGGTCTCTTCCACCTGGGTGGCACTGCTGGGGGGCTTCGTGCTGACGGTGCTGCTCGGGGTGCGCGACCGCATTGGCGGGCTCGCCGCGGCGGGCGCGCACGACTCCGGCGCCAGCGGACACTCATTCTGATGCCGACCTACCGGCTGGGCAAGACCGGCTTCCGCTTCAACGCGCTGCACTCGTTCCCCGACGACACCGGCTACGACCGGCTGGCGCACGGACACGACTACGAGTTCACGGTCATGCTCGAGGGCGAGCGGAACGGCGAGGGGATGCTCTACGACTTGCGGGAGCTGAAGTCGCTGGTGGATGCGCGCGTGATCGCGCGGCTCGACCACCGCAACCTGGACGAGATCCTGCCGCATCCGTCGCTGGAAGGCTTGGCGGGCTGGATCTGGAACCAACTGCGGCCCGAAGTTCCGGCGGCGCTGCGGCTGGGACTAACGGTGTGGGAGACGCGCTCGCTCTACGTTGAGTTCTGGGGTAGGTGAAATATCTCAGGGATGTAGCCGCCGGCGGCGATGGTGGTCACGAGATACCACACCGATTCGGCGATGCGCCTGGGCTCCAGTGCGCCGGTCAGCGCGTCGGGGGCAAAGGCGCGCTCGGTGAGGGGGGTGCGCACGGTGCCAGGCGAAACCACGGCGACACGGATGCCGCGCGCGCGCAGCTCGGCATCCTGGGCGCGGGCCAGGCCGACGACGCCGTGCATGGCGGCGGTATAGGCGGTTTCGTTGGGGAAGTCGCGGTGGGCGGCAAGCGAGGCGATGTGGACGACGGCGCGGGGCATCGCTGATTCGGCAGCAAGCAGGGGCAGCAGGGCGCGCACAAGATAGAACTTCGACCACACCGTGATGCGCCAGATGCGCTCGAACTCGGCACTGCTGGTGGCTTCCATGGAGCGGGCGAGGAAATCGCCGGCAGCGCAGACCACCGCCGCCAGTTTCGGCTCCCAGACGGAAATGCGCGCAGCCGCCGCGCCCAGCGCCGTCGCATCGGCGAGATCAACCGGCAGCGCCAGGAGCTGGCCGGGAAACTCGCCGGCCAGCTCCGCCAGGGCCGGGGCGCGGCGCGCCAAGGCGGCCACCCTCCAACCTTGGCGCAGAAATTGACGCGCGCAGGCGGCGCCAATGCCGCTGCTGGCGCCGGTGACGACCGCTGCCGGGCTCTTAGTCATGATTGGGCGGTAGCCGCCTCGACCGGCGTGGGGGCGAGCAGGCGAAAGAGTTCGGCGCCGCTCATTTCCACCAGAAAGCCGCGCTTGCCGCCGTTGATGAACAGGCGGGGAAGGGCGGCGACGGAGGCCTCGGCGAAGACGGGCAGGGCGTTGCGGGTGCCAAAGGGCGAGGTGCCGCCGACGCGGTAGCCACTGTGGCGCTCGGCCACGTCGGGACGGCAGGGGGCGATGCTGCGGCGGCCGAGTTGGCGCGCCAACGCTTGCGTCGAGACCTCGCGGTCGCCGTGCATGAGCAGGACCAGGGGCTCGCCCGCGTCGTCCTCGAGGATCAGGGTCTTGACGACCTGGTGCTCATCCACGCCCAGCTCGCGCGCCGAAGCGGCCGTGCCGCCGTGCTCCGCATAGGCGTACAGGTGCTCTTGATACTGAGCCGCGTGGGCGCGCAGCCAGCGCACCGCGGGCGTGACCGGCGCCCTGTCCTTAGCGTTTGTCAAGCGGGACGTAGGTTTGCGGCACCTGCGGCCCGATGTACTGCGCCCGCGGGCGGATGAGGCGGTTGTCGGCGTACTGCTCGAGCACGTGCGCGGTCCATCCGGCCATGCGCGAGATGGCGAAGATGGGCGTGTACAGGTCGGGGCTGATGCCCATGGCGTAGTAGGCCGAGGCGGAGTAGAAATCCACGTTGGGGTTGAGGTTCTTTTCGCGCTTGATGAAGTCTTCGATCTGCTTGGAGTGCTCGTAGAGCTGGCTCTTGCCCGAGGCCTGGCACAGCTCCTTGGAGAGCTCGCGCAGGTGAATCGCGCGCGGGTCCATGGTGTGGTAGACGCGATGCCCGAAGCCGGGGATCTTATCCTTGTGGGCGATCATTTCCTGAATTTTGGCGATGGGATCGGCGGAGCCGATGTCGAGCAGGATCTTGATGACGGCCTGGTTGGCGCCGCCGTGCAAGGGGCCCTTGAGAGCGCCGATGGCGCTGGTGACCGCCGAGTGGATATCGCTGAGGGTGGCCGCGGTGACACGCGCGGCAAAGGTGGAGGCGTTGAACTCATGATCGGCGTGCAGAATTAGGGCGATGTCCATGGCCCGTTCCGCGGTGGCACTGGGCTTGGCGCCGTTGAGCATGTAGAGGAAATTGGCGGCGAGCGACAGGCCGCTATCGGGTGAGACCAGCGCCTTGCCCTTGCGCAGGCGCTCGAGGGCGGCGACAATGGCGGCGGTCTGCGAGATCAGACGGATGGACTTGCGCACGTTGGCTTCGCGGCTCATGTCGGCGGCGTCGGCGTCGTAGAGGGCGAGGGCGGAGACGGCGGTGCGCAGCACGTCCATGGGCGTGGCCTTGGGCGCGCCGGACTGAAAACCGCTGAGCAACTGCTGCACCGGGGCGGGCAGGGTGAGGGCGGCGTTGAGATCGCGTTTCAGTTGCGCCAGCTCGGCGGAGGTGGGCAACTTGCCGAACCAGAGGAGATAGGCGGTTTCTTCGAAGGTGGAGCGTTCCGCCAGATCGTGAATGTTAAAGCCGCGGTAGGCAAGTACGCCTTCCTCGCCATTGATAAAGCAGATGGATGAGGGCGAGGCCACCACATCCTGCAAGCCACGCGTCGCCGGGACCGTTGTTGGATTTGCCGTCGTTGACATTGCTATGATTCTCCGTTCGTTCGCCAATCAGATGTCTATTAAGAGGTATAACCTACTTCCACGCCTTGCGTAAACCCAGATGCCGAGCCCGCTGATCACGCTCTCCTCCGACTTCGGCAGCGCCAGCGCGTTTGCCGCGATGCTGCGCGGCGCCCTGCTGCTGCGCTGTCCCGAAGCGCGTCTTGTTGACCTGAGCCATGAACTGGAAAGCGGCGACATCTTCGCCGCCGCGCTCCTGCTGCTGCGGGTCTATTCCTATTATCCCGCCGGAACGATACATTTGCTCGCCCTGGATCGAGGCGCGGGGCCGGACCGGGTGCTGGTAGCGGCGGCGGGGGGGCAATTTTTCATCGCATTGGACCATGGCGGCTTGGGGCTGGTGCTGGCGCAGGAGCCGGAATCGCGGGTGTGGGCGGTGCCGCTGCGGGAGCGCACGACGTTTGTGGCGCGCGACGCGATGGCCGACATCGTGGAGCAGGTGGTGCACGATCCGGCCTATCCGCCGGGGATGGTGGTGACGGACTGGCGGCGGATGGAGCTGCCGCGCCCAGTGGCCGAGGAGGGCGGGGTGCGGGCGCAGGTGCTGTTCGTGGATGCGTTCGGGAACCTGGTGTTGAACGTAAAGGCGCAGGCGGTGGGCGGATGGCAGGGGGCGGAGGTGGCCGGGATTCGCCTTGGGCGCTGGCGGGGGCACTATGGGGCGGCGCCGGTGGGGGAGCTGCTGCTGGTGGTGGGGGCGGAAGGGTGGATGGAAATTGCCGCCGTGGGCGACTCGGCCGCCGTACGGCTGGGGGCGCGGCGCGGCACCCCGGTACATCTGCTGAGGTAGAATCAGTGCTCAGTCAAAATTCCGGAGGATTTTCATGGGTAAGGTAGCCAAGACCGCCGACCGCTCCAAGGCGGGCGAGTCGGCCGAGCAAGTTTGCCCCAAGTGCGGCAAGCCGTTGCGCGTGGTAAAACGCGTCCGCAACCGGGCGCTGCATGCGACCGGGGGCATGTATATTTCCTGCTCGGCCTGTGAATACGCCGAAAAACTGTAGCTAGTCCGCATGTCCTCGCCACCGCCCGCCGAGGGGTTCAACCGCCGCCCCGCCGCGAAGGTCTTCGTCGCCACCACGGTGATGCTGACCTTCATCTCGTATTGGCGAGCGGCGGCCATAGTCCTGGCGGACCTGGCCTCCTCGGCCTTCTACGTGGGCGGCATCGCCGAAGAGGCGATCGGCACCAGTGCGCCCTGGCTGGTGCTGGCGGTGATGCTGTTCAGCTACGCCGTGCGGGCGCTCTATATCGAGTCCAGCACGATGTTCGTGCGCGGCGGCGTGTACCGGGTGGTCAAGGAGGCGCTGGGCAGCACCTTGGCCAAGGTCGCGGTCTCGGCGCTCATGTTCGATTTCCTGCTGACCGGACCCATCAGCGCCGTTTCCGCCGGCCTGTAC
>JBOGKL010000414.1:0-8155 GCA_050745525.1 Terriglobales bacterium
GTGTTGGCAACCGGGTTGCCAATTTTACTTGCAGCTTGGGCGCCCAGGCCCACCGCCAGTAGCCCCGCCACCATGGCCATGCGCGGTCCCTTCACTGCGGGCTGCTCACCGTCAGGGGCTGTTCCTCCGCCGGGGCGTCGACGATCTGGCCATCGAACAAGTGCACGATACGGTCGGCGTAGCGGGAGAAGCGGGTGTCGTGCGTCACCATGCAGATGGTGGCGCCGGCGGCGTGCAACTCGTGCAGCAGGTCCATCACCGCATCACCATTTTTGGAATCGAGGTTGCCGGTGGGCTCGTCGGCGAGCAGGATGCTGGGTTTGCCCACCAGGGCGCGGGCCACGGCCACGCGCTGCTGCTGGCCGCCGGAGAGCTGGCTGGGCAGGTGGCGCGCGCGGTGCGCCATGCCCACGCGCTCCAAGGCCGCCTGCACCCGTTGCTTACGCTCGGCCGAGGGCATGCCGCGGTAGGTCAGCGGCAGCTCGACGTTTTCATAGACCGATAGATCGCCGATGAGGTTGAAGCTCTGGAAGACGAAGCCGATTTCGCGGTTGCGGATGCGCGAACGCTCGCCCAGGCTCAGGCTGGCCACGGGCTGGCCGTTGAGCGTGTACTCGCCGCTGGTGGGCGTATCGAGCAAGCCCAGGATGGACAGCAGCGTGGACTTGCCGCATCCGGAAGGGCCGCCGATGGCCACGAACTCGCCGGGGCGGATGTCCAGGTGAATGCCTTCGAGGGCGTGGGTTTCAACCTCATCGGTGTAAAACACCTTGGTCAGACCCTTGAGCGCGATGACGGCCGTTTGCTCGTTTGCCATTTCCCCTCCCTGATGCTGGTTGCTAGATGCTCGAACGCTTTCCTATACGTATACCCCGCGACGGCGGTTCGGTTACATTTTCGCTTAATTCACGGCGGCGACGGCGGGGCTGAAGCGGATGCGGTTGTGGGCGTCCTGGGCTGAGGTGTCGGAGAGCACCACCCAGTTGCCGGGCTGGAGACCGCGCAGGACCTGGATGGTGCTGACGGAGGCGGCGCCCAACTGCACTTGCACGCGGCTGCCGAACTTGCCATCGGGAGAAATCTTGAACATGCTGACGGTGGAGTTGGGCTGCCCGAAGGCGGGGCGGCCGACGTAGAGGACGTTGTGCAGGGTCTGGATGTTCACGGTGCCATCCACGCTAAGATCGGGGCGGGCGCCGGGGGGGAGCGAACCATCGAGAGCCACGTCCACGGTGACGGTGCCGTTGACAGAGTTGGGGTCAATGCGGATGACATGGCCGGGGACGATGCCGTTGTGCGTGTCCACGGTGGCCGACTGGCCGATTTCGACGTCACGGACCTCGGTTTCGGCGATCTTGATCTGGGCCTTGAGCTTTTTCGGCTGCACCACGCGGGCGACGGTGGTTCCGGCGGTGACGTACTGACCGACCTGGAGCTCGCCGGTGCTGGAGCCGCCGGTGCCGGCGCCCATGTCGAGGTCTTCGAGCAGGCCGTCAATGCCGGCGCGCACGGTGAGGGCGCTGACCTGGCTCTGGGCGAGGCGGACGCCGGCCTGCATTTGCGCGACCTTGGCTTCGGCCGAGGCGACCTGGGCGGCATCACTGGAGCTCATGCTGGTAAGCTTCAGGCGGCTGAAGGCGATCTGCTGTTCGAGGCCCTGGGCCTTGGCCGCATCGCTCTCGGCGTCCAAACGGGCCACCAGACCTTTGGCCAATAGGTTCTGATCGCTCTCGCTGGTCAACTCCGCGGTCTTGTACTGGGCTTGGGTGTTGGCGAGAGTGGACTGCTCATCGAGACGATTGTTGGTGAGGGTCGCCTTCAGGTTGGCCAGATCGGCCTCGGCGCTTTTCAGTTGCGCCTCGGCATCGCTGAGGGCCTTGACCGTTTCTGGGTTGGTCAATTGCACCAGCACGGTGTTGGGCTTGACCGGTGTGCCGGGTAGAACATTTATGGCCACCACGCGACCGGGCGTAATGGCGGGAATGGAACGGACCTCGACCGGAACGAGCGTACCGAGGCCGTGGACCTGGCGCACCATGGTGCCCTGTTTTACCTGGCCGGGCCAGACCGAGCCCCCATCCACGGTGGGCGGAGCGGGTTTGAGACGGGAGACGGCGACGGAGATGCCGGCGACAATGACCACCACGATGACGATGGTGATGATGCGGCGCAGGCGGCGCTGCTTGAGGAACTTGGGGTCGCGAGCGATGTCAACCATAACTACCTCTATACGGAAGCACGTGGTGGGCCAGTTCCCTGCTCCCGCAACTGGCGTGAAATGAGAGGCTTAGGAACCAGACTAGCACGCGGCACACCCGTCAATCGTCCGGAATCGGACACCGGGGCGGCGAAACCGGACAGCCTGGGCTCGCGCCGGCTGGTGAGAAGATGAAGGGATGAGAGGCGTCCGCCGCAGCGTAAGCGTTGGGTGCGCGGCGGTGCTGCTGACCGCCATGGCGGCGGCACAAACCAAGGCACAGGTGAAGGCGAAGACGGGGGTAGCGGTGGGCGCGGTTTTGATTGCCAGCCCCACCATGCCGGATACGCGCTTTCAGCATGCCGTGGTGGTGATCACGAACATCGGACCTGGGGGCGTGGCCGGGCTGGTGCTGAACCGGGCCTCAGGCAGCTCGGTCGCGCTGTCGCTGCCGCAACTGACCTCGGCGCACGGGCACAGCGAAGCGGCCTACTGGGGCGGTCCGGTACACGGAGAGACCGTGAGCTGCATTCTGGCGATTTCCGGGCCGCTGCGCGAGGCCAAGCGGATTTTGCCGGGCGTGTATGTGAGCACGTCCACGGCGCTGATGGATTTGGCCCTGCGGGCGCAGAAGGATGCGACGTCGTTTCGCGTGTACCGGGGCTATACGGGCTGGACGCAAGTGCAACTGCGGCATGAGATGGCGCTGGGGATGTGGAAGGAACTGCCGGGCACCGAGGCCGTGCTGTTTGACGCCACGCCGGCCACGCTGTGGCAACGGCTCGTGAACCCGCCCGCGACCGCTCATCCCGGTCCGTAGCCGTTGATCACAATTTCGCCTGCGGACATCGGAGCGCCCAGGAAGCTGGGTGCAGGAGGAACCACCCATGACCGCTTGCCGCTCGCTTCGCTCTCTTCGTTCTCTGGCTCGCATTGGAGCCTTTGCTCTGGCCTTCACCGTTGCCTCGCTGGCGCAGGCGCATCCGGCGTTCTCGGTGCGCATCAGCGGGCACGGCCCGGCCATGATCTTTATTCCGGGCATGAACTCGTCGGCGGCGACCTGGGATTCAACCGTCGCTCAACTGAAAGACCATTACACCTGCTACGTGCTGCAACTGGCCGGCTTTGCCGGAGCGGCGCCGATTGAGCAGCCGCTGCTGCCGGCAGTGAAAACGGAACTGCTGGCCTACGTGCGCGGCCATCATCTCGACCATCCGATCCTGGTCGGGCATAGCCTCGGCGGCGTGATTGCCCTGGACGTGGTCGAAGCCGCACCGTCGCGGTTCGGTCCGGTGGTGATTGTGGACTCGCTGCCGTTCTACGCCGGGACCATGCCGGGCGTGAACAATCTGGCGGCGGCGCAGCCCATGATCGCGCAAATGAAGGCGGGAATGGCGCACATGACCAAGGCCGCTTATGTGAAGGCGGCCGAAGCGGGCGTCTACACCAACTCGATGACGACGAGTCCGGCGCACCAGGCGCTATTGAAGCAGTGGAGCAGCAGCAGCGACCTGGACACGTTCCGGAATGCGACGATCGAGATGTACAGCCTGGACCTGTGCCCCGGGCTACGGAACATCCAGCAGCCGGTGCTGGTGCTGGGGACGTGGCGGGGATGGCAGAAGAGTTTTGCCGCCGGAGGCATCCATCTCACCCGCACCGACTTTGTGGCCGAGTTCCAGAAGCAGTACGCCAGCCTGGCGCACCTGCACTTCGCCATGGCGGATCATTCCCGCCACTTCATCATGTGGGACGACCCGGCGTGGTTCTTCGGGCAACTCGACGCTTTCCTGGCGCACCCGGAACAGAGCGTGCAGAGCCGCGGGTTCTAGAGGCAGGGTGTTAGAGTACCGGAAGGCGAGGCCATGTCCCGCACCTTCAAAGAACGCACGTACTGGACCTGCCAGGTGGTCGGATGGGTCCTGTACGTGCTGCTGGGACTGACGTTCATCATCGAGTTCCCGCCCGGGCCGCCGCTGTGGCGCTTCGCGCTGGTGTACCTGACGGGCGCCGCGATCGGCATTCTGGTCAGTCATGGCTTCCGGCTTTTTTTGCGCTCGCGGGATTGGGCGCGGGTGCCGGCGCTGGGGCTGACGTGGCGCGTGAGCGTAGCCAGCGTGGGGATGGGGGTGCTGATCGTCATCCCGATGATTGGGGTGTACACGCTGGCGTTCAGCCACGCCTTCATCCATTCGGACGGGCTGAGATGGGTGTGGCCGGCACTGTGGGCCTGGGCGTGGGCATGCTTCGTATGGAACCTGATTTACCTCGGCGTCCATTACCTGGCGCAGTATCGGCGCTCGGAGTTCGAGAAGCTGCAACTGCAGATGGCCGCCCGCGACGCCGAGTTGCGGGCGCTGCTGGCGCAACTGAACCCGCATTTTCTGTTCAACTCGCTCAACAGCCTGCGCGCGCTCATCTCGCTCGACCCGGGGCGGGCGCAGGCGCTGCTCACCGACTTGTCGCAACTGTTGCGCTATACGCTCACCGCCGGCGGGCGCGAGACGGTGACGCTGGCGGAGGAACTGGAGGCGGTCGGAGCCTACCTGCAACTGGAATCGGCGCGGCTGGACGAGCGGCTGCGCATTCAACTGGAGGCCGATCCGGACGCCCTGAGACAGCCGCTGCCGCCGATGCTGCTGCAGACGCTGGTGGAGAACGCCATCAAGCACGGGATCGCGCAACGGCTGGAGGGGGGCACGCTGCGCATTGCGGCGCAAGTGCGGGGTGGGCAACTGCAACTGGAGGTTGAGAATCCGGGGCAGCTCACGGCCTCGCCCAACTCGACGCGGGTGGGGCTGGAGAACGCGCGCGAACGGCTGCGGCTGCTCTACGGCGCGGCGGCGCGCCTCGAGGTGCGCAACCAGGATGCGGACTCGGTGCTGGCTCAGGTCACACTGCCGGCCGCCGCGAGGGCGGGCGCATGAAGGCGCTGCTGGTGGACGACGAGCGGCTGGCGCGCGCCGAGCTGCGGCGGCTGCTGGCGGCGCATCCGCAGGTGGAAGTTCAGGGCGAGGCGGCGAGCGCCGCCGAAGCCGCGTCGCTGCTCGAGCGCTTGCGGCCGGATTTGCTGTTTCTCGACGTGCAGATGCCGGGCCGCTCGGGTTTCGAGTTGCTGGAATCGCTCGACGAGGTGCCCGCCGTCATCTTCACCACCGCGTACGAGCAGTTCGCGCTGCGCGCCTTCGAAGTCAGCGCCGTGGACTACCTGGTGAAACCAATTGTGCCGGCGCGGCTGGCGGCGGCGCTGGCGAAGCTCGAGTCCGCGGCCCAGGCAGAAACACCGCTGGCGTCCGACCGCCAGGTGTTCGTGCGCGATGGGGAACGGTGCTGGTTCGTGCGCCTGAGCGAGGTGATGCTGTTTGCCTCCGAGGGCAACTATACGCGGCTGCATTTCGGCTCCGAGCGGGCGCTGATCCTGCGCTCCCTCGATGCACTGGAGGCGCGGCTCGATCCGGAGGTCTTCTTCCGCGCCAGCCGTCAGCACATCGTCAACGTCACCGCGATTGAGCAACTCGATCCGTGGGTCAATGGCGGGCTGCGCGCCCGGCTGCGCGGTGGGCTCGAGGTCGACATCTCGCGCCGGCAATCGCAGAAGTTTCAGGCCAAAATGCGGTTGTAGCGCTGCCCGCTTATTCCTGGCGGAGGGCGGTGGTCGGGTCCACGCGCGTGGCGCGGCGGACGGGGAGGGCGCAGCCGAGGGCGGCGACGAGCAGAAGGACCGCGGCCGCAGCGGCGAGGATGGCCGGGTCGCGCGGGGAGACGGCGTAGAGCTGGGCCGCGAGCGCGCGCCCGGCGATGAGCAACCCGATCAGGCCCACGCCGATGCCGATGGCCACCAGCTTCAGCGTCTCGCCGCCGATCATGCGCGCCACCGCGGCGCGGTCGGCGCCTAGCGCCATGCGGATGCCGATCTCGGCCGTGCGGCGCTCAGTGGCATAGCTGACCATGCCGTAGATGCCGATGGCGGCCAGCAGCAGCGCCAGTCCCCCGAAGGCCGCCAGCAGCCAGAGCATGGCCTGCGGCTGGCCGACCGAGGAATTTTCGACCTGCTGCATGGTGTGAAATTCAGGCACGGGCAGGGCCGGATCCAAGCCGTGGAAGATGGCGCTCGCCTCTGGAGCCAGGCTGAGCGGCGGCACCAGGGTGCGGAGCACGAAGAAAGGATGCTGGGGCGGCGCCTGGGCAAACGAGAGATAGACCTCCATGCGCTCGGGCGCGTTGAGGCCGTACTGGCGGGTGTCGCCCACGATGCCGACGATGGTGGCGTGGGCGCCGCGGGCGAAGCAGCAGAGCTGCTGGCCCAGCGCATCCTGAGCCCGCGGCCAGTAGGCGCGGGCAAAGCTCTCGCTTACGAGCTCGACGTAGGGCGCGCCGGCGACATCGCCGGCGTTGAAGTTGCGGCCGGCCAGCAGCGGCAGACCCAGGGCGGGCAGATAGCCGGCGCTGATTTCGTGAACGTCCGGATGCGGGTACTGCCCGCGTGGGGGCAGGGGGCGCCCGACAATGTAAAAGCTGGAGCGGTCGTGATCGCCGGTCAGGGGCAGATCGGTGCCGATGCCGGCGGCGGACACGCCGGGCAGCAACTGCATTTTGGCCAGCGCCTGACGCTCGAACGACAACACGGCGGCAGCCGAGGCGAAGCGCGGGCCAGCGAGGCGGCGGTCGAGCGTCAAGACGTGGGAGACCTGGAAGCCGGGATTCACGGCCATCAAGCGGGCGAAGCTTTTGAGCATGAGGCCGGCGCCGGCGGTGAGCATCAGTGCCAGGGCGACTTCGGAGGCCAGCAGGACCTGACGGCGGCGGCGCCAGTGCAGGCCGGCGCTGCCGCGGCTGGACCATTGCAGCCGCGAGGCGCCGAGCGCCGGGCCCAGCCCGAAGACGACGGTGGCGGCCAGTGCGAGAACGGCGGTAAAGACCAGCACCGGCAGGCTCAAGCCGAGAGGGACGACCTCGTTGGCAGCTACCGGCATCAGCGCGGCTAGGCCGCGCATGCCGGCTTCCGCCACGAGCAGACCGAGAGCGGCGCCGACGATACCCAGAGCCAGGCTTTCCGCCAGCGCTTGACGCAGCAGGCGGCCGCGGCCGGCTCCCAAGGCCGCGCGCACGGTGAATTCCTGCTGGCGGGCAGCGGTGCGGGTGAGCATGAGGTTGGCGACGTTCGCACAAGCGATGAGCAAGACCAAACCCACCGCTCCGAGCAGCAACCAGAGCATGGGCGCGTCAGTGCCGACGAAGAGCGAGCGGAGGGGGGCGATCACCGAGCCGACCCCGGAGTCATCCGGGTAGATGCGGGACAGGCGCGCCATCTCGGCTCGCATCTGGGCAGCGGCGGCCGCGGAGGTGGCCCCGGGCTTGAGACGGCCGAGCACAGCGTCGTTGCCGCGATAGCCGCGGTCGGAGTCCACCTTAAGCTGCAAGCCGACGGGGAGAAACAGTTCGGTCTGCTGGGGTTCGCGGAAGGCGGGCGGAAGCACACCAACCACGGTGTACGCCTGGGCCTGGTCGACATTAATGGTCTTGCCCAAGGCGCGGTCCGCGATGCCGAATTGCTGCCGCGCCAGCGCCCAGGTGAGGATGGCTTCGTGGCGCGCGCCGCCGGAATCGGCACCGGGACTGAAGATGCGGCCCAAGACCGGCATGACGCCCAGCGTGGAGAAGTAGTTGGCCGAAACATCGGCGGTGGGGACGACTTGCGGCGCGCCGGCGCCGCTCAGGTCGGAGTTGAGCCACTGCACCCAGGCGAGAGAGGAGAAGCTGCCGTTCTGCTTGCGGTTGTCTTGACGCCAGTCGAGGTAGTCGGGATAGCTGTTCGAGACGTTGCGGCCGTCAAACCACTGCTGCAGCACCACCAGGCGCGAGGGGTGGGCGTAGGGCAGGGCTTGGAGCAGCTCGGCGTTCACCCAACTGAACATGGCGGTGTTGGCGCCGATGCCGAGCGCCCGGGTGAGTACGGCG
>JBOGKL010000415.1:0-4551 GCA_050745525.1 Terriglobales bacterium
CGCCGTACTACGACGACAGCTATACGGTGAACTCGGTCAATAGCGGCCCTTACGGCGACGCGATCATGCAGGAATTGATCCCGTACGTGGAGACGCACTTCCGCATTGACCGCAAGCCGGGCGCGCGCATGTTGACGGGAGGCTCGACGGGCGGGTGGGAATCCATGAACCTGATGGTGAAGCACCCGGACTTTTTCGGGGGCACCTGGACGTTCTATCCCGATCCGCTCGATTTTCACCACTTCCAGATGCTGGACCTTTACCAGGACGCGAATGCCTTCTGGGCACCCGGGTTGAGCCCGTGGCTGAAGACGCCGCGTTACACAGCGCGCGAAACCAACGGTCAGCCGGTGATCAGCGTGGCGCAAATGAGCCAGGCCGAGGCGGTCGAGGGCTCGCACGGACGCAGCGGCCAGCAGTTCGACGCCTGGTTCGCGGTGGGAGGCCCGATGGGAGCCGATGGTTATCCGGTAGGGTTCTGGGATTTGCGCACTGGGGCGATCCATGCCAGCGCCGCCGATTATGCCCGCGACCACGGCTTTGATTTGACGGCTTATCTGCAGAAGAACTGGCCTACGCTCGGGCCCAAGCTGGTGAACAAGCTGCACGTCTACGTAGGCGACATGGACACCTATTACCTGAACCTGGGCGTCTACGACATGCAAAACTTCCTGGCCACGACAAAGAACCCGCATTACGCAGGCACGTTCGTCTACGGGCGCCCGGAGAAGCCGCACGGTTGGAATGGCGGCATGACCGACGGCCAACTGCTGCAACAGATCTACCGCTCCATGCGCCCCTGAGCCGCTGCCGCAACTTCGTGGCGACACTGAATATCAAGCAGTTCCCTGACCGGCTTTACCGCCGGCTTCAGGCCCGTGCAAAGCGCGAGCGGCGCTCGCTAGCGCAGGAGGTGATCCTCATTCTGCACGACACCGAAACAGCAGAACGCCATTCCATCTTCGAGCTGGAGGGCGTGGGCGCGGCGCTTTGGCGTAAAGGGGGCGAGGATGCGGCGGCGAAGATCCGCAAGGATCGCGACTCGTGGGATTGAGGGTAGAGCTGCCTGGCCACGCTTGGCCAGGCAGCACCCTGACAAACCGCTGCAAGCGGGCTGAGGGGTAAACGACGCGGTGCGTCGTTTACGCAGGCCGCCCGAGTCCCGCCCCAATTAATGCCGCATAATGAGCTTCTCCGGATGCGACTCCTTTCCAATGCCGGAACCGACCGGGTGCTCGACTGCCTTCGCGGCGCCCAGGCGCGGGTGACGGCCAGAGCGCTGACCCAGTCCGTGCTGTTGGCCGGGCAGACCTGCGTGACGGGTGACTGCGCCTTTACCACCGCCGGGCCCGGCCTTACGCCTGCGGATCAGCACGGCCTGGCGCAGGTGGGCACGGACCCGGCGGAAGCGGCGGCGCTGGCGCAATGGTTCACCGGCCTATGGGATCAGGCGGCGCCGGACGGGGCGGCGCCATTGCTGGCCGCCCTCGACAATATGGCCCGGCCCCAGGCGCCGTCGCTCGACAGCGCCTTTGCCGATGATGTGGCCAAGGTTAACTGCGCGGCCATCCTGGTGCAGCACGGCTTCCCCGAGGCCAACCTCAAGAGCCCCTAATGGCACCGGACGCGCCCATCGGCGAGATCGTGCTCTACCAGACCGACGACGGGCGCACGCGCGTCGAGTGCCGCTTCGCCGAGGAAAGCATCTGGCTCACCCAGGCGCTCATCGCCGAGCTCTATGGCAAGGATGTCCGCACCGTCAACGAGCACCTGCTGAACCTGTTCGAAGACGGGGAACTCGACCCCAGCGCAACTGTCCGGAAATTCCGGATAGTTCGCACTGAAGGGGCGCGCGAGGTCGTGCGGGAAATTGAGCACTACAGTCTCGACGCCATCCTGGCCGTCGGCTACCGGGTGCGGTCGGCGCGCGGGGCGCAGTTCCGGCGCTGGGCCACAGAGCGGCTGCGCGAGTACCTGCTCAAGGGCTTCGTGCTCGACGACGAAAGGCTGAAGAACCCGCCCGTGGCCGGTTCCGGCGTGCCCGATTACTTCGATGAGCTGCTCGAGCGCATCCGTGACATCCGCGCCAGCGAGCGGCGCATGTACCTGCGGGTGCGCGAAATCTTCGCCCTGGCCGCCGATTACGAACCTGCCCAGGCCGAGACCGCGCGCTTTTTTCAGACCATGCAGAACAAGTTGCACTTTGCCGCCACCGGACGCCATCAACGCCGCCCGAGACCTGTATCGCGGACAGGAGCAGGCGCGCAGGTTGAAGTCGCGGCGGCGACGGTGGAGTCCGGGCACAACAAGCCCTACGTCAAGTTGCTGTCTGTCAGCGCCCGCCGCGGTGGGCTGAGCGCGAAAATCGAGATCGATACGGCCGGGGCGCAGGGCGTCCTGCGCCGGGCAGTCTGGCGCGCATTCTCGCCGGGTCCGGGCGCCTGGAGGCGTTTGCCCCCCGGCGACTTTTACGCCCAGGAACTGTTCCAGAGCAAAGAGCTGGTGGGCTACCTGAAATCCATGGCGGCTTCCCGCCGCGGCGTTTACGAGGACGTGGTGTACGAGTCCGAGGTCGAGCGCAAATTCGCCGAGGAATTAGACAGGAATGAGGCGGTCCGGCTTTACGCCAAGCTGCCGAAATGGTTCTGGGTCGCCACCCCGCTCGGCGACTACAATCCCGATTGGGCGGTGCTGATTGCGCGCGACGGCGCGGAGCGCCTCTATCTTGTGGTCGAAACCAAGGGCTCCGCCCTGCTGCGCGACCTGCGCGAAACGGAGGCCGCCAAGATCCGCTGCGGCAAAGCCCACTTCGCCGCCCTCGCCTCGGGCCAGGACAACCCCGCTCAATTCCGTCTGGCCAAGGACTTGGCGACCCTGCTGGCCGAGGTGTAGCCCGCGGACGTTGACAACCCCGCCAAGATTCCGTGACACAAAAATGAGTGCCCCGGCGGCTTACTCTTCCGCCCCACCTCGCATCTGACCCCTGTGTAACCCCATATCGCCGGGCACCGGGGAGCCAGCAGCTGTACCCCGCGCCCGCCTGGGCAGCCCGCCGGATACCGTGGGCGCGCACCGCCGCCCTCACGCGCCACGTGTGCCAACCCAATCCCGCGCTGTACACGTCCCTCTCCGCTATCCCCTCCCCACCAATCACCAACCACGCAGATGTCTCTCTCCGCTATCCCCGTTCCCACTCCGGCCGAGGCCGATCCCCTCGCCCTGTTCCAGCTCCGCTGCGCCCTCCGCCGCCGCGTCCGTTCTCTATCCCGTTCGCTTCGCGTTTCCCAGGCGCCTGCCCAAGCGTCTGATTTCGACGCCCTCTTTCAGGACCAATCCCTTACCGTCCGCCTATCCCCTCCTCAACGCGCCGTTCTCGGTCTCTGCGCCAAACAAATCGAAGCCGACCCCAATACCTCCTGCGACTTCGGCGCCACTGCCGCCACCGCCCTCCGCCTTCACTCCACCGGCCTCGCCCGCCAGGACATGGACAACTTCCTGCGCCGCTACAGCCCCGACACCCTCCCCGACTGGTGCTTCACCCTCCCCGCCGTAAAAGTCCCCTCTGCCACCGCCAACGGCGGTGGCACACTCCGTAGCCTTGGCGAAGCAGGGCGTAGCTTCCGCGAAGCAGGGGCCCCCGCCTCTGCCACCGCCCAAGGCGGTGGCACCCTGCGTAGCTTTAGCGAAGCAGGGCGCCTCGCTCGTCGCGAACAGCGAACAACCTCCCGCCTCCTCCGCCCCCACCTGCCCGCTCTCGCCCAGCTCCTGCTCCGCAAGCAGGCCGAGCTCGCTCACGCCGGACGCTCCAGCGGTTTTAGCGCCTGGCTCAAAGCCCACAACATCCCCCGTCAGTCCGCCTATCGCCTCCTCAACAAATTCAGCAATCCCGCTCCAATCAAGGACGTAATCTGTACCAAACCGGATGCCGCCCCACCCGCACGCGACGGCCGGGCTGGGGTCTCGGGGCCCCCCAGCCCGGACAAGCGTCAAGCGGGTCGCGTGGCGCAGCCACGCGGGGCCCCGCGCCAATCAATAGACCTCGAGCTGCTGCCCGACGCAGCCCGGTTCCGCCTCTCTCCGTTCCACTCGGTCCTTGCCCACCGCATTCTGCTGGACGCCCGCGACCGCAGCCCCCGCCGCGACCTCGCCACCCCCATCGTCCACGCCTTCCTCCAATTCCTCTCCGGCCCCCATCTGGCCACCGCCCTAGCCTGGCTCGACGGTTCCGACCCCGATTTCCCCTGCCGCCGCCTGAGGCGGCACCCTGCGTAGCTTTAGCGAAGCAGGGCGAAGACGTGGTCTCACACGCCCGCGCGCCCAGATCCATGAAATCAACAGCTTACAGACCGGCATTGCCCTAAATTACTGGTTCGATTGGATGGAGTGCACCCCAAAACTGAAACACGAAACCACGAGACGCTCGCAGCCGGGCGGTGCCGCCCGCGCGCGTACGTCCGGGCGCGGTTCGGGCTGCCAGCCGCAAGCTGTCAGCCCCGCAGCGCACGTACCTCAACCATGGCCAGGGGGCGTCTATACTGATAGGAACTGCTT
>JBOGKL010000416.1:0-1881 GCA_050745525.1 Terriglobales bacterium
ACGTGCTGACGGCGGGCGTGGTGCGTATCTTCAAGCTTTCGGCCGCTGGACGGGAGCTGACGCTGCATACCGAGCAGGCGCCGGCCACGGTGGCCGAGGTGCCGCTGGTGGATGGCGGGCCCTATCCGGCCTCGGTGCGCGCCGAGGGCGAAGTCGAAGCGCTGTTTTTGGACCGCGAGGATTTTTTGCGCGTCTGCCGCGAGCATCCGCAGGTGGCGCTGGCGGCGCTGGCGGTTTTCGGGCGTCGGCTGCGGATGCTGGTGGCTCTGCTTGAGGCCGTCACCTTCGGCGGCGTGCGTCAGCGTCTGGCGCAACTGCTGCTCGAACAGGCTGGCGAAGGACGCACGCTCACCGCCACGCACCAGGATTTGGCCTTGACGCTGGGTACGGTGCGCGAGGTGGTGTCGCGCAACCTCAGCCGCTTCCAGGCCGAAGGGATGGTCCACCTGAAGCCGCGCGCCATCGAGTTACTCGATCCCGAGGCGCTGCGCCGCGAAGCCGAGAGCGAATTGTAGGGGATATACTTCCACCTGGCGCTGGGAAGTAAAGATGCTATCCTTTACATTGGAGTAAGGCGATGGCGAAAGCCAAAATCAGCAGTAAAGGGCAAGTGACGATTCCGGTTGCCATCCGCAGGTGGCTGGGCGTGCGCCCGGGCGAATGCGTGGAATTCGCGCGCAAGAACGGCGAGGTCGTGGTGCGCCCTGCACGAGAACCGGCCGAGAACCCGTTTACCAAGTACACGGGGATGTTTGGCGATTTCCCGGGCGGAGTCGAAGAAATCAACGCCTGGATCCGAGCCATGCGGGACGACGACGAGAAGTGAGGACCGCATTAGATTCGAATGTGCTCTCCGCGCTCTGGTCCGGAGGCGAGGTCGCCTCCGCGATGGAGGAAATACTGGGGCGCTTGCGCGCCGAAGATACGTTGGCGGTAGCCGGCATTGTTTACGCGGAATTGCTCGCGCACCCAAAGGCAGCCCCGGGCGTGATCGATGATTTCCTGCAGCGAACCGGTATTGAGATTGACGTGGTGACGGATCTTCCTGTTTGGCAGCTTGCAGGAGGAACGTACGGGCGCTACTGTCAGCGGCGGCGTTGCTCCGGCGGGGGTCTCGCCAAACGCCTGCTGGCTGACTTCGTAATCGGCGCGCATGCGCAGCTTCGCGCCGACCGGCTGGCAACACTGGACCAGGACCGCTATCGCGCCGATTTCCCCGAGCTGGTGCTCATCCCGTAAAATGAGGGCATGGCCACCGCTGACACTGCCGCTCCGCCCGCCATGGATGTAACCCACCTTCCCGAGTTCCGCAACGAGCCCTTCGCCGACTTCAGCAAACCGGACGTGCGCCGGCGCTACGAACAGGGCCTGGCCGAGGCGCGCGCCGAGCTGGGGCGCGAGTACGACAACCGCATCGGCGACCAGCGGCTCAAGAGCGCGAAGAAATTCAACTCGATCAATCCCTCGCGCAGCGCCGAGGTGGTGGGCGTGCACCAGGAAAACACGGTCGAGGCGGCGCGCGAGGCCGTCGCCAACGCGGCGCTGACGTTTGAGTGCTGGCGCCTGACGAAGCCGGAGAAGCGGGTCGAGATTCTTCTGCGCGCGGCTGCGATTTTCCGCCGCCGCAAGCCCTACTACTCCGCCTGGCTGACGCTGGAGACGGGCAAGACATTTCCCGAGGCCGAAGCCGACCTGGGCGAGGCGATTGATTTCCTCGAGTACTACGGCCGTCAGGCGCTCAAGCTGTTCGGGCCGCAGCCGCTACATCAGTTGCCGGGCGAAAGGGACGAGCTGGTGTACATTCCGCTGGGCGTGGGCGCGGTGATTCCGCCCTGGAACTTCCCCATGGCCATCACCTGCGGCATGACCGCGGCGGCGCTG
>JBOGKL010000417.1:0-4860 GCA_050745525.1 Terriglobales bacterium
TCAACGATTTCAGCATCCAGGTAGGCACCGTCAACGGCTCCGGCTCGCAGTCCGCCAACATCGTGTTGCTGCGCAGCATCTTCGGAATGGGCATCCCGGCCAGCGGCAAGAATCTTTTCCCGTCGAACATCGCCGGCCTTCCCACCTGGTACACCATCCGCGCCAGCAAGCACGGCTACGTCGCCCGCAAAAAGGAGATTGACTTCCTCGTCGCCCTCAATCCCGAGACCGGGCGCGAGGATGTGCTGGCGCTCGAGCCCGGCGCCAGCGTCCTGTTCGACGAGCCCATGGCGCTCGACCGTTTGCGCTCCGATGTGACCTTTTACGCGCTCCCTTTTGACAAGCTGGTGACGCCGGTATGTCCCCAGGCCAAGCTGCGCAAGCTCGTGCGCAACATGATCTACGTGGGCGCGGTGGCCCACCTGACGGGCATGGAAATGGAGGAGGTCCGCCGCGCCCTCGACCGCCAATTCGCCAAGAAGCGCAAGGCCGCCGATCTCAACTGGGGCGCCATTCAGGCCGGCTACGACTACGCCCGCGAGCATTTCCCCGCGCCCGACCGCTGCCGCCTCGAGCGCATGCAATCTACGCGCGGCAAGATCGTCATCGAGGGCAACGCCGCCGCCGCTCTGGGCTGCATGTTCGCCGGCGTCACGGTGCTGGCCTGGTATCCCATCACCCCCTCCAGCTCGCTCTGCGAGTTTCTCATCGAGTACCTGAAGCGCTACCGCCGCACCCCCGACGGCAAGGCCACCTTCGCCGCCGTGCAGGCCGAGGACGAGCTCGCCGCCTGCGGCATGGTGCTCGGCGCCAGCTGGATGGGCGCGCGCGCCATGACCTCCACCTCCGGTCCCGGCATCAGCCTCATGAGCGAGTTCGTCGGCCTCGGCTACTATGCCGAGATCCCCGGCGTCATCTTCGACGTCCAGCGCGTCGGCCCCTCCACCGGTCTGCCCACACGCACCGCCCAGGGCGATGTTGCCTTCGCCGCCTGGCTCGGCCACGGCGATACGCGCCACATCGTGCTGCTGCCCGGCAGCGTCGAGGAGTGCTACTCGCTCAGCCTCTCCGCCTTCGATCTGAGCGAGCGCCTGCAGACGCCCGTGTTCGTGCTCTCCGACCTCGATCTGGCCATGAATCACTGGATGGCCGACCCCTTCCCCTACCCCGAGCAGCCCTGGGACCGCGGCAAAATCCTCGACGCCGACGATCTGCGCCGCCTGCAGGGGAACTGGGGCCGCTATCGCGACCTCGACGGCGACGGCATCGCCTACCGCACCCTGCCCGGCACCGACCACCCCGCGGCGTCGTTTTTCACCCGCGGCAGCGGCCACAACGCCGAGGGCAAGTACAGCGAAAAGCCCGACGATTATGTCCACAACCTCGACCGCCTGCGGCGCAAGTGGGAGGGCGCGCGCGAGCTCGTCCCCGGGCCCGTCCTCGAGCGCGAAGGCGCGGGCGAGGTGGGCATCATCGCCTACGGCAGCTCGCATCCGGCCGTGATGGAAGCACTCGATCAGCTCCAGGCCGAGTACGGCCTCGCCGCCAGTTACCTCCGCCTGCGCGCCTACCCGTTCGCCGGCGCCGTCGCCGGCTTCATCGGCCGTCACCCGCGCGTCTACGTCATTGACCAGAATCGCGACGGCCAGATGCGTGATCTGCTGCTCACCGATCTGGGGCCGGAATTGGGCCGCCGTCTGCGCTCGGTGCGTCACTATAACGGCCTGCCCGTGGACGCGCGCTCGCTCACCGAGGCGATTCGTCAGGAGGAGGAGAGATAAGCCATGGCCACCACCACCACCCCGCCCCCGGCCGCTCCCAAGCTCAACCGCATCGGCCTGCCCGCCGCCGAGTACCGCGGCTCGAAGACCACCCTCTGCGCCGGCTGCGGCCACAACGCCATCAGCGAGCGCATCCTCGACGCCTGCTTCGAGATGGGCGTCGAGCCCTCCCGCTTCCTCAAGCTCAGCGGCATCGGCTGCTCGAGCAAGAGCCCGGCCTACTTCGTCGGCCGCTCCTTCGGCTTCAACGCCGTGCACGGACGCATGCCCAGCGTGGCCACCGGCGCCGTGCTCGCCAACCGCGACATGCTGGCCCTGGGCGTCAGCGGCGACGGCGATACCGCCTCCATCGGCATGGGCCAGTTCATTCACCTCATGCGCCGCAACCTCCCGCTCATCTATATCATCGAGGACAACGGCGTCTACGGCCTCACCAAGGGCCAGTTCTCGGCCACCGCCGATCTGGGCGCGGTGCAGAAAAGCGGCGTGGTCAACGATCTCGCCGCCCTCGACACCTGCGCCCTGGCCATCCTCAGCGGCGCCACCTTCGTGGCGCGCTCCTTTAGCGGCGATAAGCGTCAGTTGAGCGCCATCCTCAAGGCCGCCCTCGCCCACCGCGGCACGGTCATGCTCGACGTCATCTCCCCCTGTGTCACCTTCAACGATCATGAAGGCTCGACCAAGAGTTACAAGTATGTCCTCGACCACGAGGAGGCGCTGCAGGAGGTCAGCTTCGTGCCCGCCTACGAGGACATCGCCGTGGACTACGACCCCGGCACCACGCTCGACGTGGCCATGCACGACGGCTCGCACCTGCGCCTGCGCAAGCTCGCCCAGGACTTCAACCCCACCAGCGCCGATGACGCCCTGCGCGTGCTGCGCGCCGCCCATGAGGGAGGGGAAGTCCTCACCGGCGTCTTTTACCTCGACACCAAGAAGGCCGACTTCGTCTCCCAGCTCGGGCTCGTCCCCACCCCGCTCGCCCGCTTGCCCCTCGACCAAGTGCGCCCCTCGCGCGCCGTGCTCGATGAAGTCATGGCCAGCCTGGCCTGAGCGCAAAAAGTATGTCTCTGGTAGTAGCAGTCAGATTTTTTCTACCTTGAGACATGCCGAAGATCGATGTGTGGTCCCGCCCGGTCCTGGTCCTGGCCCTGGCCGTCGCCCTGCTCCCGCTGGCCCTGTCCGCCCAGTCCTCTGACACGGCCACCGTGCGCGGCCACGTGCTCGATCCCAGCCAGGCCGCCATCGCCGGCGCCCACATCACCGCCGTGAACGCCCAGACCGGCGCCCTGCGCACCACCACCAGCGGCCCCGACGGCCGATACACCCTCGCCGGTCTCCCCATCGCCGGCCAATACACCCTGGAGGCGACCCACGCCGGTTTTCAACCCGCCAGCGTCTCCCGCGTCACCCTGATCGGCGGCGCCACCGCAACCGTAGACCTGCATCCGGGCGTTACCAGCTCCGCCACCACCATCACCGTCACCGGCACCGTCGGCGCCGTGCGTACCGATGAGCCGCAGTTGGGCGATCATCTCAGTGCCCAGCGCATTGACACCACCCCCCTGCTCGGCAACCAGATCACCGCCCTGCCCCTGCTCAACTCCGCCAACCGTCCGGCCATCAACCAGGGCGACATCTTCACCAATCAGACCCTGATCACGGTCAACGGCTCCGGACGGCGCCAGACTTCCTTCGCCATTGACGGCGCCAGCGGCAACGACAGTTGGGCGCGCCAGACCATCTTCACCGCCATCCCCGCCGATGCCGTGCAGGAAATGACGGTGCTGGAGAGTCCGTTCTCCGCCGCCTACGGCGCCACCACGGGCGGCGTCGTCAACATCGTCACCAAGTCCGGCGGCCGCCAATACCACGGCAGCGTGACCTACACCTTCCGTCCAAACGGCACCGCCGCGCAGTTGGCCGGCTATAACCAGACCAGCACCTCGGCTCATCCCACCGATGATCTGTTCAACCAGCCCGACGCGATCCTGAGCGGCCCGCTCGGCGCCCACACTGCGTTCGTCGTCGCCGGACAGCTCAGCTTCCGCCAACGCGACTCGCCCGTCATTTCCCCCGCCGCTCCCGGCATCTTCCAGGGCAAGTACCGCAACCAGCTCTTCTTCGGCCGCCTCGATCACCAGTTCAGCGACAACGACCACGTCTTCTTCCGCTTCGATGAAGACTCCATGCGCGACACCAACCCCAACGGCTCCGTCGGCGGCAACACCCTGCCCTCGACCGATCGCGTCTTCAGCCGGCGCACGTTTTCCGCCGTTGCGGGTCAGAATCTGGTCCTCAGCTCTTCGCTCGTCAACGCCCTCCGCCTCCAGTTCCAGCTCGCCTCGCCCATCACCGAGTTCACCCCGGTGGTCTACGGCACCGGCTACTCGGTGCCCATCGCCGTCGCCGGCGTGGGGCAGACGACCTTCAGCAGCGGCACCTCCCAGTCCGCCCTCCTGCTCAACCGTCAGTACGAGATCGGCGACACGCTTTCGGCGACCTGGGGCCCGAATCAGGTGATCTTCGGCGCCGATTCCCTCACCAGCAACAACGGCGGCGACAGCAAGGAATTTGGCGGTCCCAACTTCCTCGGCACCTTCAGCTACGCCACCTGCACCGTGAGCATCGCCTTGTGCGAAAGCTCCAGCTACCTCGATAACATCAACAACGTCACCCGCTTTACCCAGAGCTTCGGTTCGGCCACCTACACCGTCAACGACACTCTTTGGGATCTGTTTGCGCAGGATAACGTCCACCTCCGCTCCAATCTCACCGTCAATCTCGGCCTGCGCTACGAGCGCCAGACCTACACCCAGGCGGAGAGGAACTTCGCCCCGCGACTCGGCTTTACCTATTCGCCCTGGATCAACACCGTCGTGCGCGGCGGCTACGGCATCTTCTACGGACAGATTCACGACAACTACCAGGCCGACTTTGCCCTCAACGGCCCCACCGGCGTGTTCAACTTCACCGCCTCCCCCGGCCAGCCCGGCTTTCCCTCGTCGGTGGCGCCGTGGTCGAGTTTCCCCACCGGCGCCCATGTCCCGCAACTCAGCCTGATCGTCCAGCCCGGCCG
>JBOGKL010000418.1:0-2522 GCA_050745525.1 Terriglobales bacterium
AGCGAAGCTGGGGAGTAGGGGCCCCAGCGCAGCGGTCGCGCGGCCTTAGCGAGCGGGCCGCGCGGCTCAGCCGCGCTGGGCGCCCGCGATCAGGTAAATTAAGATATGGCCTTAACCATCCCTCGCGAACAGCTCGACGCGGTCTTGCGGCATGGGGAGCAGACCTATCCGCACGAGTGCTGCGGGCTGCTGCTGGGGAGCCTGGAAGACGGCGGACGCCGCCGCATCCAGGCCATTCACCCCATGCGCAACGCCAATACAGCCTCGCCGCGGAACCGCTTCGATTTCGACCCGCACGAACATCTGGAGGCGCAGCGCGCGGCGCGCGCCCGGGGACTGGATATTGTCGGCTTCTACCACTCGCATCCGGATCATCCGGCGCGGCCCTCGCAGTACGACCTGGACCACGCCGCCTGGCCGGGTTATTCCTACCTCATCGTCTCCATCGCAGGGGGCAAGCGCGCCGCCGTGGATGGAGCCAATTCCTTTGAGCTGGCCGAAGATCGCAGCCAGTTTCTATCCGAGAGCATCGAATCCGCATAGGAGGAGTACTGTAACCATGTCCGTGCCCATTCACATTCCCACCGCGTTGCGGCCCTACGCCGGCCGCCAGGCGACGGTGGAGGCCGAAGGCGGAGAGGTGGGCGAGTTGCTCGAGCATCTCGTTCAAATCCATCCGCAATTACGGCCGCACCTGTTCACGCCGGAGGGCCAGCTCCGCAGCTTTGTGAACGTTTATGTCAACGACGAAGACATCCGCTATACTGGTAGTGGTCGTACGCCCGTGAAACCCACCGACACGCTTTCGATCGTCCCCTCCATCGCCGGCGGCTGTTGCGCCGGGCGATGTTGATCCTCCTGCCCCCGGCTGCATCCGCAGCGCCCGCTCTTCCGTTTTAACTGACGTTTTGCATCCGGCCGTCAGGGCCGAAGGAGGAATTCATTTATGGCCGCCGCCACTACACCCGCGTTGAACAACGAAGAAATCCTGCGCTACAGCCGGCATCTGATCATCCCCGAAGTCGGCATGGACGGGCAGCGCAAGCTGAAGGCGGCGCGCGTGCTGACGATCGGGGCCGGAGGCCTGGGCGCGCCGGTGGGGCTGTACCTGGCCGCCGCCGGCGTGGGCACCATCGGCATTGTGGATTTTGACGTCGTGGACTTCACCAACCTGCAGCGGCAGGTGATTCACGCCACCAGCGATGTCGGGCGCTCGAAGCTGGCCTCGGCCACCGAGAGCATCCGCGCCATCAACCCGGGCGTGGAGGTGATCGGCTACGAGACCAAACTCGAGAGCAACAATGCGCTGGAGATTTTCCGCGGCTTCGACCTGGTGATTGACGGCACCGACAACTTCCCCACCCGCTATCTCGTCAACGACGCCTGCGTGCTCAGCGGCATTCCCAATGTCTACGCCAGCATTTACCGCTTCGAGGGACAGGCCTCGGTGCTCGCTCTGCCCGACGGCCCCTGCTACCGCTGCTGGTACCCGGAGCCGCCGCCGCCGGGCCTGGTCCCGAGCTGCGCCGAGGGCGGCGTGCTGGGCGTGCTGCCCGGTCTGCTGGGGCTGATCCAGGCGACCGAGGCGGTGAAGCTCATCATCGGCATTGGCGAGCCGCTGAAAAATCGCGTGCTTCTTTTCGACGCGCTGCAGATGAAGTTCCGCGAGCTGAAGCTGCGCAAGAGCGCCGACTGCCCCATCTGCGGCCCGCACCGCACCATTCACAAACTGATTGATTACCAGGAGTTCTGCGGCATCCGCGGCGAGGAGAAAAAGCAGGAAGCGGCGGCCGCCGGCATCGGCGAGATCACGCCCACGGCCCTGCAGGCGGAAATCGCCTCCGGCAAGGGGCCCTTCATTCTCGACGTGCGCGAGCCGCACGAGTGGCAAATCGGCCGCATCCCCGGCGCCGTGCTGATCCCTCTGGGCGAACTCCCCAAGCGCCTGGCCGAGCTCGACAAAAACCGCTCCATCGTGGCCCAGTGCCGCTCCGGCGCCCGCTCCCTCCGCGCCGCCCGCATCCTCCACGACGCCGGCTTCCCTGACGTCCGCAACCTCAAAGGCGGCATCCTCGCCTGGTCCGACGAAGTGGACCCCTCCGTCCCCAAGTACTAACGTCCGGTGCTAACTTTTTCGCGCGAGCGCTCTGCAAACGACGCAGAGCGCTGATTGCCGGCCAACGCCAACCGCCCAGGTCGGAGTGTTGCAAACCTTCGGTCGATCTCAACCTCGAAGGCTGAAGTTGGCCGGCAATCAGCGCTCAAGTACAATCCGGCAAAACTACTCACAGTCGCTTGCCGAGCTGGAGTTGGCCGGCAATCAGCGCTCAAGTACAATTGGCCGCCTGCCGCAGCCGTGATGCGGCGCGCTGGAGTTGGCCGGCAATCAGCGCTCAAGTACAATCTACTCCTCGCCGTAGTAGTCGCGCACCCGGCTGGAGTTGGCCGGCAATCAGCGCTCAAGTACAATCGGTCAGCTATTCCAGCGACACACCCAACTGCTGGAGTTGGCCGGCAATCAG
>JBOGKL010000419.1:0-2472 GCA_050745525.1 Terriglobales bacterium
AGGCGGCTCCGGCTGGATGGGAACATAAAACTTGCGGTCATCGAGCATCTCCGCCCAGAGCGTGCGGTAGACCAGCGGCCCGAGGTTCTCGATAAACATTCCGTACTCGTAGCGCGACACGGGCCGCCCGGCGCGGTCAGCGTGCACGACAGCAAGGATGCTCGGCGGGGCGGCGGCGGGCTTGGGGGCCGCGGGCTTCGGGGCGGCGGCGAGTGCGGCGGCAAACAGGATGACGGCCAGCGGCGTGGAGCAAAACCGCCACGACATGGGGTCGAGGATAACCGAAAATGCTGGAGCCGTCCACGGCCGCGGCGTCCGCGGGGCGCAGGTCGAGGAGCGGGCGGGGCGACAACGCGTCGCCGCGCGTTGTTGGGCGGTCGCTCGGGCTCCTCACGGCCGGGAAGTGCGGCAAACCGTGGCGCAGGGCGCCAAGGCGCAACTGCCGCGGGAGGCGGTGCTAGAAGCGGTGGGCAAGCTGGTGGGTGGCATCCGCAGGCCCGGTTCGGCAATGCCGCGCGCAACCATTCCCTATCCCGACGAACCCTGGTTTTGTTGAGCCGAGCCCACCGACGAGCAGTTCGCTCGTGTTGTCGGAGGAAATGAGTCACTCCTGCCGGAGCGTGATCGCGGGATCCAGCCGTGCCGCGCGCCGCGCGGGCAGCGCCGCAGCCGCGGCCGCGACCAGAAACAAAAAAGCGGCAGCGCCGACCAGCGTGAGCGGATCGCGCGGGCTGAGGCGAAACAGCAAGCTGGCGAGCAGCTTGCCCGCGGCTAGTATAAGCGCCATGCCCGCCGCGGCGCCCGCCCCGACCACCCATAGCAGCTCGCCCGCCAGCATGCGCGCCATGTTGCGCGGGCTTGCGCCCAGCGCCAGGCGGACGCCGATTTCGCGCGTGCGCCGCGCCAGTGCATAGGCCATCAGTCCGTAGAGCCCAACCGCGGCCAGCAGCAGCACCACCAGGCCGAGGCCGGTGCAGGCGAGCGCCAGGACGCGCTGAGGCACATAGGTAGCTGCCATGGCTTGCTGCTGCGTTTCGAGCGATGTCACCGGCACGCCCGGGGCCAGCCGCGCGACCGCAGCGCGGATGGGGCGGGCCAGCGCGGCCTCCGGCAGGCGGGAACGCACGGCAATTCCTATTGCCGGCGTTAGCGCGAGGCGTTGCGCGAGCGGGCTGTAGACAATCGGCACCGCGCCGCCTTCAACGCCGTCATAGGCGGCGTTGGCTGCCACGCCCACGACCGTTAGCGCGCGCACGCCCCAATATAGCTTTTGCCCGATTGGGTCACCGTTGAAACGCTTGCTCATCTCCTGGTTGACGATGGCCACGGCCGGTGCTGTGGCATCGTCGGCGGCGCTGAAATCACGCCCGGCCAGGAGCGGGAGGCGGTAGGTCGCAAAAAATCCGGGACTGATGGTCTCCAGCGCCGTGCGCGGGTTGTCGCGCGGCCTTTCGGGCGTAATCGAGATAGCTCCGGTGAAATCCCGCCCGTTGGCGCCGGGCGGATCCAGGACAGCGCTGGCGCTGGTCACGCCCGGTAGCGAGCGCAGGCGCGCCAGCAGCGCGGCGTAGAAGGCGCCCCGCTGCGCACCGGTACTGCCGTCACTGCCCGGGGCAACGCCGAACAGCAATATATGCTGCGAATCAATTCCGGTACGGACCGACTCCAAATTCCGCAGCGTGCGTAGGAACAGCCCCGCCCCCGCCAGCACCACCAGGCAAATTGCCACCTGAGCGCCCAACAGCACCTTGCCAATCCTGGGACCCGTGGTCCCTGGGGCCGCTTCATTCAGCGCCGGTTGCAACGAGGCCGGGATGCGCCAGATGTGGATCAGCGCCAGGACAATACCAGACGCGAGCGCCACTAGGAACGTAAACCCGAGGACGCGAC
This sequence comes from Terriglobales bacterium, assembly GCA_050745525.1. Lineage (GTDB taxonomy): Bacteria > Acidobacteriota > Terriglobia > Terriglobales > SCQP01 > SCQP01. The sequence goes on from JBOGKL010000419.1 coordinate 1,891, forward strand.
CATCGAAACCAAGCCCCAGCCGTACCGGCGCGGGCACCAGAGTCTGCAGCGCGCGCTGCGCCAGCGCGGCGGCCGGGACTGCGGCCACGCCACCCAGGACGGCCAGCAGCAGGCTTTCCGTGGCAACCTGGCGCGCAATGGTCCCCGGACCGGCACCGATGGCCATGCGCAACCCCAGCTCGGGACGTCGGGCGGCCCGCCGCGCCAGCAGCAGATTCGCCAGGTTCACGACCGCAATTAGCAGCACCAGAGCGGCGAGCCAGCCCAGGATCTCGACCATGGGCGCCAGCGCCTGCAGGTTGGCGCTAATGCCGTTGGCGGCCGATGCGGCGAGCAGCGCGGGCTTTTCGCCGGCAAAGGAAGCGTCGCGGGGCATCGCCGCCACGGTGCGCGCAAAATCTACCTTCAGCACCGCCTTCACTGCCGGAAGCGCCGTGTGCGGCCGCAGGCGCCCGATGGTTTGCACCCACCATTCGCTGGTATCGCCGAGCTGGGGCGGATGCCGCCTGGCGCGAGATCCCAGCGGTCCTGCCATTGCCGCGAGCGGAACAAAAATGTCGGGATGGTACAGCGGTTCCAGGC
>JBOGKL010000420.1:0-3178 GCA_050745525.1 Terriglobales bacterium
AAGTGCGGCCGCGCCGGCGCTGCGCAGCCAGCAGGCCGGCGCCCTGGATGAGGCCGGCCGCCGCACCGCTCAGACAGCCCACCAACAGCGCCACCAGCATGCCGGGCACGCCCAGAAACGCGCCCAGCATCCCCAGCATTTTGATGTCACCCCAGCCGACGCCCACGCGGTGGCGCAGGCGGAAGTAGATCCAGCCCAGCAGGGCCAATCCCCCCGCACCGGCGAAGCTGGCGAGCAGCGCCTGGGTGATGCCGGGCCCACCCCAGAGGGCGAACACCAACCCCGCCGCCCAGCCGCCGAGCGTGATTTCGTCGGGCAACTGGCGCGTGCGCCAGTCGCTGGCCGCCAACGCGATCAGGCAACCGAGAAAGAATGCCTCGCGCACGAACTCGCCGCCGCCGCTGCGCGTCCAGGCCCAATAAAAGGCCGCGGCCGCAGCGATTTCGATTAGCGGCTCGGGCCAGCCGATAAAAGCGCCGCAACTGCGGCAGCGCCCGCGCAGCCAGGCAAAAGCCGCCACGGGCACGTTTTCCCATGCCTGCAGCGAACGCCGGCAGTGAGGGCAGCGCGAGCCCGGGTGAATGACGGAGAGCCCCTGCGGCAGGCGGTCCGCGCACAGCCCGAGAAAGCTGCCCGCCACCAGCCCGAAGATCGCGATGAGCCAGGCTCCATCCATTACGGAATCACACGGCAGCCGTAGATCACATCCAGGCGGGGAAAATCACGGGTGAGGTAGGCGGCGCCGTATTTGAGGATCAGGCGTGGGTCGGGGCCGTGCCCCTCGGGCGGCGAGTCGCCATAGGAACCATCGAGTTGGGTGAGCACATCCATGCCGGCCACCACCTGCCCGAACGGAACGAAGCCGCGCTTGTCCAAGCTGCGGTTGTCGCGCAGGTTGATGAACACCACCGTCGTGCGCGTATTCCGGCCCGCGTCGGCGAAGGCAATGGTCCCCTTGGTGTTGGAGACGCGTACCGGGTCATCGGGTATACGCCGCCGCCAGAGCGCAGTCACCTGCGGGTTGGGGTTCAAGCCCCATTGCACGATGAAGCCGGGGACCACGCGATAGAAGGCATTGCCCACGTAATAGTGCGCCCCCAGCAGCGCGAAGAAGCGGTCGGCGGCATGCGGCGCCCAGGCGCGATGAATGGCCAGGGTGAAGTCGCCGGCGGTGGTGTGGCAGGCGACGCGAAAATCGGCCGGCGCCTGCGGCCAGGCGCGCGGCGCCAGGAGCATGGAGCCCAGCAAGACCAGGGGCATCAGCTTGCGCATGCGGCCTCGTAGGCGGCCAGCGTGGCGGCCGCGGTTTCCCTGGAGCGATAGTGTTGCACGCGCTCGAGGCCCGCGCGCACCAATTTTTCCCGCAATTGCGGCTCGGCCGCAAGGCGCCGGCAGGCGGCGGCGAGCGCCGGCGGATCGGCGGCCGGGATCAGCAACCCGGAGGCCTCGTGCTCGACCAGCTCCGGGATCCCGCCCACGCGCGAAGCCACCACCGGGCAGCCCAGCGCCATGGCCAACAGCCCCGCCGACCCGAATCCTTCTTCGCGGCTGGGCATGAGCAGGACGTCGGCGGCGGCGACCCAATCCTGGGCCGCGGCGGCCTCGCCGCCGGTGAAGCGTACCCGCGCTGCGCAACCGAGACGGGCGCACTGCTGCTCGAGCGCCGCGCGTAGCGGACCGGAGCCGGGCAGGATGAGGCGCCAAGGCGGAGGCAGTTGCGCCAGCGCCGCGATGGCATCGCTCACACCCTTTTCCGCGGTGAACGCGCCCAGGCAAACGGCGTAGAGCGCTTCGTCCTGCAGCCGGCACTGCCGGCGCGCGCGCGCGCGCGCTTCTGCCGTCTGGGCCGCCTCGGGCAACCCATCCAGCTCCAGACAATCGTGAATCACCCTGATGCGCCCGGCCGCCATGCCCGTGGCCAGCACCTGCGCTTGCACATAGCGCGAAACGGCAATCACCAAATCAAGCTGCCGATACTTCCAGCGCGAGAGGACGCCGCGGATGGGGTAGGCCACGCGCCGGCTCAGCACCCGGCGGGCGCCCCGGCGCGAGGTGGCGCGCAGCAGCCAGGTATGGGCATGGCCGTCGTGGACATGGACGACGCCTGCGGCCGCGGCCCGGCGGCGAGCCTCACGGCCCGGCAGCACGAGCGTAAACCCCTCCTCGGCCAGACGCCGGCTCACCGCGCCGGAGGGAGCCACAATGGTTTGGCGGCAACCGAGCCGGCGCAGTTCGCGGACGAGAAACAGTAACTGCTGTTGCCCGCCCCGCCAGGCGGAGCTGAAATCGGCATGCACGATTTCGAGGCCACGCGCCATCGGCTAAGCTTGTGCAGTGAAGATCAGCGCCCGCATCAACACCTTCAATGAGGAGGATAACATCGCCGCCGCACTCGCATCGGTGGCGTGGGCGGATGAGTGTCTGGTGGTGGACTCTTTTTCAACCGATCGCACCGTGGCCATCGCGAAGGAGCAGGGCGCGCGCGTGGTGCAACATGAATTTGTCAGCCACGGCGCTCAGCATACTTACGCAGATGGTCTGTGCACCTATGATTGGGTCCTGGTGCTCGATGCCGACGAGCGCCTGACGCCGGAATTGTCCGCTTCGCTGCAAGCGGTGCGGGCCGCCGGTCCCACCGCGGACGGCTACCGCATGGCGCGCCGCGCCTGGTATTTGGGGCGCTGGATCCGGCACTCGGGCTGGTATCCGGACTGGCAAACCCGTCTCTACCGCCGCGCGGTCACGCGCTGGGAGGGCGAGCCGCCCCACGAAGAACCCAAGGTCACAGGCCGCATCGCCCGTTTGAGCGGGGACTTGCTGCACTACACGCGCCGCAATTTGCGCGAGCACGCCACGGTGATGAACTATTACACCGATTTGGCCGCGGCCGCGCATCAGCGCCGCGGCGGTCGCGTCACCCCCTGGCAGTTGGCGTGGGCGCCGTGCGGCGCCTTTGTGCGTTCCTATTTTCTCAAGCAGGGGTTCCGCGACGGCTGGCCCGGCTTGGTGATTGCCTACTTCGCTACGCATTATGTGCTGCTCAAAAAGGCCAAGCAGATGGAAGCCGAGGGTTTTGCCGGGAACAACCAGCACTCGGGCGGGGTCTAAACCATTGAGGCGGGGACCGTTGGTTGGCGCGGGACCCCGCTCGGCTACGCCGAGCGACCCGCTTACGCTC
>JBOGKL010000421.1:0-5365 GCA_050745525.1 Terriglobales bacterium
GTGGTGGCCAGCGCCACCGGCGGCATCCAGGAGGTGGTGGTGGACGGCGTGACCGGCTATTTGGTTCCGTTCGCCGCCGACGCCAAGACCGGCATGCCCGGCGATCCCGAGCAGTTCGCGCGCGATCTGGCGGCCAAGATCAGCGCCGTGCTCGGCGACCCGGCGATGCAGCGCCGCTTCGGCGAGGCCGGCCGCCGCCGCGTCGAGGAAAAGTTTGGCTGGCCGGCCATCGCCGCTCAGACCATTCAACTCTACGAATCATTGTTGCGCTAGCGCGGTGGCGCTGGCCTCCCCCGGCCCGGGTGCTAAACTGAAAACTCCCGCCGCTGCCGTCCCCGTCGTCTAGCCCGGCCTAGGACATCGCCCTTTCACGGCGGTAACACGGGTTCAAATCCCGTCGGGGACGCCAACAAAACAAACGGGTTATGCCTTTCCATCCCGGGCGGCCAGAAATCCGGTAGCGCGCGGGGAGCGCGGGGAGCGGAAAATGCCCCCAGCGGCCGCGTCCGGTAGCGCCAGCGGCCCGGCGGGGAGCGCCCCAAGCGCGTCTCCGAACACGCCATCCAGCGTCCCGACGGCCTCTGCCAGAAAGGCCGGCGAGAGGTGTTGGTAGCGAGCCGCCATGCGCAAATCTTTGTGGCCAAGTAGCTGCGCGACGGTGTGAATGTCGGCCCCCTTCATCCGCATCCAACTGGCGCTGGTATGGCGCAGATCGTGCCAGCGGAAGTTGACAATGCCCGCAGCCCGGCAGGCGCGGCTGAACGCCATGCTCAGCTTTTCCGGGCGCCCAACCGGAAAAACCAAATCCATGGGCCGCGCGCCAGTCCGATAGGCGCAGGCGATGGAGGCCGCGCCGGCATCGTTCAGGTACACGATGCGGCCCTCGCCGTTTTTGGTTTGGGGCAACACAACGCGGCGCCCCGGTAGGTCCAGATCGAGCCACCGCAGGCCCAGGATTTCGCCGCGCCTCATGCCCGTTGACACCGCTAGGGCGATGATCGGGCGCAGCCACTCCGGCGCTACAGTCACCACGGCCCGCAGTTCGCCCGGCTGGAGATAGCGCACACGGCCTGCCGGCGGCTTCGGCCCGCGCACGCCATGAGCCGGATTGATGGGCAGCAATTCCCACTCCACCGCCAGGCGGAGAAGGTGTTTGATGCAGGTCAATTCGTGCAGGATCGAATAGGCGGACGCCTTTCCCGCCCGCGCGGCCACGTACCGCTGCACGTCGGCGCGGCGGATCGCCTTAAGCTGGCCGGCGAAGAAGGGCTTGAGGTGTTTGTTTACGATGCCCGCTTCGCGCGCTGAGCCCGCGGCGGTCAGCCGCGCCCGCTGGTAGGCCGTGAATTTATCGGCCGTATCCCCGAAGCTGGTTTCGCTGGGCGGTTGGAAGCCGAGCACGCGGGCCTGCTCCAGCCTGCGTTTTTCCTCCGCCAGCGCCGCGCGGGCCTGCTGCAACGTTGGGGCCTCGGCCTTGCGGATGCGCCGCCGGCCGTTAGCATCTCGCCAGGAAATCCAATATCCGGCGCGGTCCTTGCGCGTGTAAACGCCATCGGCGTGAGTCCTAGGCATCGGCATCTCCCTTCGGTGGTGAGGGTGGCTTCAGGTCGCCACGATTGGCGGCGCGCGTGAGCCAACAGGGCGTTAGGCCGCCCGCCGCGTTACTGGCCACCCATCGTTTCCAATCGGCAATGCGAGACGCGGGCAGCCGCTTGAGAGCGGCCGCGGCGTCGGCCAACTTTTGCGCGCGCAGGGCCGCTCGTCGTTCTCGCGTATTCCGCTCACCCTTGCATGAGCGGCTACAAAATCGTCTCTTGATAAACCTATCGTTCAGGCGCTGGCGGGAAAAGAAATAACGCCCACATCCGCCGCGCTCACATTTGCCAACTCGATCCCTCTCTGGCGAGAGCAAGATGCCAAGGAAGAAATAGGCAGCAACGGTCTCGGTACGCTCTTTATCGGAGCGAAAATCCATCCCCACACCGCATCGAAGAGCGGGTCGTATCTTAGGCCGCCCTACGCCTTTGGTGCCCACGCCGAAGCCGTAGAGGAAAAACTGCAAACGCGCCAGCGTGAGACGAAGGGCGTCGGAAATCGCCGGATTCCTTGCGGCCCACGTGCTCCAGTCTCGGCCAGCTAAAAGCCAGGAATCAACGTATTTGCGCAACACCTGTCGCGCGGCGGCTTCGAAAGCCACGCGCGCTTCCAGGTGCGCCGCGTTCCGCTGGGCGCTGGTTTGTGCCGCCTGAACGGCGGCCTCATAACGCCCACGTGCGCCTTGAGACGCCGGGTTTTCACTAAATGTCACGGTCGCGGGGCCCTTAAGGTCCAGCGGAAGTGGAAAGAGCCCTGGCGGCAAATACGCCGCCGCGTCGCCAGTCAAGGGCGCGCCGTTCAACAGCGCCTCCGCTCGCCTCGGGTTACCGAACGCGGCCCAGTTGCTCTCAGTCCGTTTGCCGGTTGCCACAGTATGTGTATACCCCAAATACGTGCAAAAGGGAAGTCGTATTTGTTTGCAGCCCAACGCACATCCAGTCTCTACTTTGGGTATGGACCCGCTGCTTGATTTGAAAACCGCATCCGAGCGCTTGGGCGGCTTGAGCATTTGGACGCTGCGCCGCTGGGCTTATGACGGCCGCATTAGCTCCGTCAAGGTGTCAACGCGCCTACTGCTCCCGGAGTCGGAGGTCAACCGCTTAATTGAAGAGGGGATGCGCCCGCGGCGAAAGCAGCGGCCAGCCAGCCGCCGAGCAGCGGCGCCCGCAAATGCGGTGGACGCCGGGAAAGCGCGATGAGCGCATCCCAGCAGGCGTCGGCGCCCCTAAAGGACGGCCCGGGCTCTTCAGTCCCCCGTGGTGGTGAAGCAGCGGCGCCGCCCGTCGCGTCATTGGCCGAGGCGGCGCCCCCGCCGCGGCGTACGCTTTTACGCCGCGCCCGGCGGCTCGATAGTGAGACCGCGGCCCGCATCGGCGGCGGTGGCACCCGCGATGAGGCCGGACGCCGGGATTGGGGGGGCCAGTGAGGCTTGCCGAGATCGCCGCCGCGCTGCGCATCCCGCCGGACCTGCTGGCCGCCGCCGGCTGGCGCGATGCGGACGATGCCTCGGTGCGCGGCGCGCTGGGCCAGCACGGGTACGCCGGATGCGACCTGGCCGGACTGCTGATCCCGCTGCGGAGTCCGCGCTCGCCCGGGCCTTTGGGCGACTGGGCGCGCCTGGCGAAACCACCGACCGGCTGCGGGAAGTACCTCGCACCGAAAGGCTCACGCTGGTTGTACATGCCACCGCTGCCGGTCGAGTGGCTGGACGACCCGGCCGTGGTCGCCGTGGTGGTGGAGGGCCCGAAGTCCGCGCTGGCCCTGTTGGCCCTGGCGCAGCGCTGCGGGCGTAGGCTAGCGCCCATCGCCTGCGGCGGCTGCTGGGGATGGCGGCGCAATGACGGCTTCCGAGATTCACCCAGCGGCGGCCATGAAAGCGTGACGGCCCCATCGCCATCTCTCGATTGGCTGGCGTGGCCGGGCCGCGAAGCCATCGTCGCGCTGGACGGTGATACCCGCTCCAATCCCAGCGTGGCCGCAGCCCTGCGGGCGCTGGCCTGTCAGTTGGCTGGGCGCGGGGCGAGCGTGCGCATTGCTGCCATTCCGGCCGAGGCCGGCGAGAAGGCCGGCCTAGATGACGTGATCGAGCACTGCGGCGATGGGACGATGCTGGCCGTGCTCGATACCGCAAAGCCGTGGGCGCAGTGCGCGCTGGCTGCGGCCGAGGGCGCCGTCTCGGCCATCGAGGCGAAGGATTCCGCGGCGCGCAAAACCGCGCCGCTACCGACCGTCGAGATCGCTGACGTGCCGGACCCAGCGCTGCGCGCGCGGCTTATCGGCCGCGTCGCTGCGCTGAAGATTCCTGGTGTTGTGAAGCCAGACCTGGAAAACCAGATTGCACGGCATCGTGCCGAGGCTGACGCCGCGCGGCAGGGCGCCGCCGAGGCGGCTCGGCGCGGGAAGCTGATGCGCATAGCGCTGGACCCGGCGGTCCTGGTTGCGGACCTCGAAGGATATTTTTCTGGTCGCGCCCACGCGCCTGAAGGCGCGCCGGTGGTGCTTTCACTTTGGGCACTCCTCACCTACGCCCTTGACCCATTCTCAACCGCGCCCTATCTCTGCCTCGAATCCGCGTTGCCCGATTGCGGCAAGAGCACCGTGCTGGACCTCCTCGAAGCCGTTTGCGCCCGCGCCGAACAATGCAGCGGGCTTACCCGCGCGGTCTTAGTCCGCACGATCGAGGCCAACCACACCACAATTCTGCTCGATCAGGGCGAGTGGCTGCGCGACAAAAAAGATGAAAGCGGGCTTATGGGCGTGTTGCTGTCGGGCTACCGCCGCGGCAAGCCATACCGCTGTGTTGAAGGCGATTCGCACGAGTTGGCCAGCTTCGACACATTCGGCCTGAAGGCGTTTTGCGCCGTGCGCGGCCTGAGCGGTCCACTCGCCACGCGCTGCGTTGTGATCCACATGGAGAGGATGCCGGCGGGGGTGGAGTTGGAGTCCGCTGAGGCCGAGGATTTGGCGCCGGTGGTCGGGCCGCTCAAGGAGCGCTGCGAGGCGTTCGCCCTGCAATCGAATGATGCGCTTCGCCGCCTTGTGGCCGACCGGCCGCGCGGAGGATATTGGCCGCAGTTTTCCAATCGGGAGCGGCAATTGTGGACCCCGCTACTGACCATTGCCCGGCTCTGCGGCCCTGAGATTGAGCTACGCGCCGTTGCCGCCGCCGAACTGCTGGCAGGCCGCAAGGCGGAGGCCGCGGCCGACGATCCCCGCGCCGCCAAGGCCATTGCGCTGCTCGATGTCCTCGGGGCCGTCACAACCGAGAAGTTTTCCCCCGGCGGGCTCGTTTCAGCCTTGGCCGAAACCGAGGCGTGGGGGGAGGCGCTGGCTGAAAAGCTGCGCCTAGACGATACAGGAAAAGCTGCCGCGAACCTGGTGGGCCACTTCCTGCGGGGCTTTCGGTTGTCATCCCGGGAACGCCAGCGCAGCGGATCGCTGTACGTGACCGCCGAGGCCCGGAAAAAGCTGCGGCAACACCTGCCCGTCCAACGGACCCCCGAGGAGTTGGAAGAGCTGCGCAAGCGCGTACTCGGCCCATACCCCCAAAAATCTGCCACATCTGCCACATCTGCCACCGACCAGCGCCATTCGCCTGGTTTGGAGGTGGCAGATCTGGAAAAAACTGAAACTCGATCTGCAACAAGGCAGCCCCGATCTGCAACAGCCCCCAGCGGCCCTCCCCTCGTCAACGGCAACGCCGTTGCAGATGCCAACTCGTTTATTGCAGATGCGGAACAGGCTCTCGGGCGATCTGCCACCCCTGGAG
>JBOGKL010000422.1:0-5660 GCA_050745525.1 Terriglobales bacterium
GCTTGCTGCGAGCCGGAGACGATGAAGATTTGGGCTGGATCGCAGCGCACGCCGCGCGCGGTGCGCAGGTAGGCGGCGATGGCCTGGCGCAGGCCGGGCAGGCCGTTGGGATCCATGCGGAACAGGTCGGGCGTGCGCGGATTACGCGCGTTGCGTGCCACCAGGCGGGACCAGAGGGCGAAGGGAAATTGGACGAGCGCGGGCTGATGCACGCCGAAGGCGCCCCATCCGTACCAGGGCGGGCGGGTGAAGCGCGGCAGACGGCCGACGAGGGCGGACAGGCGCGGCGGCCGGACGGGCGCGGCGGCGACCGGCGGGGCGGGCATCGGCGCGGGCAGGCCGCGGCTGACACAGGTGCCCGCGCCGGCGCGACCTTCGAGATACCCTTCGGCCGTGAGCTGGGCATAGGCGGTCGCCACGGGCATGCGCGAAACGCCGAGCGCCAGCGCCAGCTCGCGGCTGGAGGGGATGCGCTGCCCGGGGAGCAGGCTGCCGTTGCGGATGGCGGAGCGCAGGCCGTCGCAGATCTGCCGGTGCAGGGGCCGGGGCGCGGCCGCATCAAGCGGGATCAGCGGCAGTACGCCGTCAGCCAGCGCCATCGCGGTCCATTATAGGGCCGCGCGGCGCGGGCGAGTGGCAGCTCACTTCACAAGCAGTCGCTTGTCCCAGAGCACATCCTGAGGCTGGGAGGCCGTGATGTGTGCGAATTCGGGATGCTCAAGGTTCAGCAGAACATTGGATTCGCGGCCAGAGGTGACGACACTCGGGACGAGGAGGACGGCGGTCCGTTGTTCCGTCAACCACTGATCGCCATAGGAGCGACTAACGATCTGATCTTCGGCATTCCAACCGGGCAATGCACCCGCTGCGACCTTCGCCAGTGCGATTCGATCAGGGATTGTGATTTCGATCACGACGTGTGTTTTGGGTATGCGACCCAAATTGCTGTGCACGAGAACTTCGAGGACCGCGCCGGCGAATGTCTCCGCGGCGTAGATCACCGGCCGGCCGGGGGAACTCCAGCGGCCGCCGACGAGCCGAGCGCCGGTACTATCGAAAACAGGAAAACGCCGGTCGGCGATGCGGAAAACGCGCATTAAGCAGGAAGGCCGTAGAAGAGCCGGTCCAGCAGGTCTTCCACTCGACGCGCGCCCAACTCCGTCATGGCGGAATCAAGTGGAGAGCGTTGGCCGAGCTCGGGGTGCGGTTTGGTCAGCCATTCGCGCGCATCGCCCCGATCGGTCCAGGTGAATTCGGCCGCCGCGATTACCCGTGCCAGGCGTTCTGTGCGTTCGCTCTCAGCCGCCGAGAGGCGGGTGCGCCGCTTGAACGTGGCCTCCGGCACCACACGGAACATCACGCGACGCGCTTCGCCTGCGGAAGCGGAGATGCGCTCGGCGGTGAGCCGCAAGGCGCGCTTGGGCAGGCCGAGGGAGACGGTCTTTTCCAGCTCGTGAATCGAACGTATGCGGCGGCCCAGGATGGCCTTTCCGCCCATGACATCGGCAATACGTTGCGGTCGGATCATGAGGTGCCACAGATCATTATACCCGATGCCGCGGCTCATTTGAGCTAAGGTATCGCTGGGGCTTGGCACGGATTCGTATTTACCTGATACGCTGCTGCCGAAGGAGCAAGGCAATGGTCAAGGGCACGAAAGGAAAATCTGCAGCCGAAAACGCGCCGACCTCTTTTCGCGGGATCTCGTGCGAAAACTTACGCAGGTTGCGCCGAAGTATAGCTGGATGGTGAACGGCCATGCGTTCAATGACCCGAACAATACCGTTGATGCGGTTGGGTCGCGACCGGGCTTCCCGACGATTTTCGTCGAGGTGGAGCTAAGGCGGGGCAATCCGGAATCGAATGTCACCAAAATCTGGCGGCCCGAGTGTTACGGATCGTACGCAAGGCGTGAAAATTCCCGGGGGTCGAGAAAAGAGGCTGGTGGTCGCAGAGCGTGAGGAATTCGAGCCTGCGGCCGCGATTTTTCTACTCTAGGCGACGGCCTCACTCATAGCGCAGCGCCTGGAGCGGATCCAACCGCGTGGCGCGGCGCGCGGGCAGGTAGCTGGCCGCCAGGGCAGCGCATAGGAGCACCGCCGCGGCAGCAGCGAGCATCGCAGGATCGCGGCCGGGAACCCCGTACAGTAGACGGGCCAGCACCTGCCCGAGTCCCAACGCGCCCGCCGCGCCCAGCACGACACCGAGCAGCGCAATTTTCAGCCCGCGCCCCACCACGCTGCCTACGATGTCCTTGCGCTGCGCGCCGAGCGCCATGCGCACGCCGATTTCCTGCCGCCGTTGCGCCACCGAAAACGCCAGCACGGCATAGAGCCCGAGCGCCGCCAACAGCAGCGCGAAAGCGGCGAAGCCTCCCAGCAGGCCCGATTGCAGCTCGCGCGGCGCCAGATCATTCTCCAGCATCGCCGTCAACGGCATCACCGCCGTGACCGGCTCGTCGCGGTCCACGGCCCACACCTGCCGGCGCACCGCACTGGCCAGCGCCATCGGATCGCCGCGCGTGCGCACGGCAAGGTAGGAAGGCCAGTAGTAATCCCATTGCTGATAGGGCAAATAGATGGTCGGCCGCGCCGGCTTATCCAGCCCCGCCGCCCGCACGTCCCCAACGATCCCGACCACCGTGATCCAGCGATAGGGGGCCTTGCCGTCCCGCGTGAAGCGGCTTCCGATCGGGTTCACGCCCGGCCACAATCGCCGCGCCGCGGTCTGGTTCACCAGCGCCACGCGCTGGGCCGTCGCTGTGTCTGCGGCGTCCAGTCCGCGCCCGGCGATCAGCCGCATGCCCATGGCCTGCAGATACCGGCCGCCGATCATGCGCAGGTTGGGGATCACGACATGGCTGGCATCACCGGCCGGGCGCCCCGGAATGGTTATGCCGCCCGCTCCGCCCCAGTTCGTCAGCGGCAGCCAGGTCACGCATCCCGCCGCCACCACGCCCGGCAGATGCCGCACGCGGGCCAGCACCTGTTCCCAATAGGCCGTGCGCCGCGCGGCAAGATCGTATTGGGGCGAGGGCAACTGCGTCTGCGCCACCAGCACATGTGCCGGCTGAAACCCTGGGTCCAGGTCGCGCACGTTGACGAAGCTGCGCAGCATCAGCACCGCGCCGTAGAACAGCATCAGCGCCAGCGCCACTTCCCCGATGACCAGCACTTCGCGCATCCGCGCCGCATGGCCGCCGCCTCCGCTTTGCGCGCCGCCCTGCTTCATGGCGCTAGCCAGCCCGAGACGCGACAGGCGCAGCGCCGGAGCCAGGCCAGAGAGAATCCCGCAGAGAATGGCAATTCCGGCCAGAAACGCGAGCACTTCGCCGTTGATACCTGCCCCATGCAGCGGCGCCATCCCCACCGGAACCAGGCGCGCCAGAAACGGAGTCATCCACAAGGCCAGCAACAGTCCCACGCCGCCGCCCAGGAAGGACAGCACCATGCTCTCGGTCAGCAGTTGCCGCAGCACGGTTCCCCGCCCCGCACCCAGGGCCATGCGCAGCGCCATTTCCCGGTTGCGTCCCGTCGCGCGCGCCAGCAGCAGGTTGGTCAGGTTGGCACAGCCAATCAAAAGCACCAGACCGACCGCTCCGGCCAGCACCAGCGCCGCCAGGCGCGAGGTGCCCTCCAGGTTCTCGCGTAACGGCTGCGCGAATGCGCCCACTTTGGTGTTGGTGGCCGGGAACTCTTTCTGCAACCGGCGCGCGACAATGGCGAGATCGGCGTTGGCGCCCGCCAAGGTTACGCCCGGCTTCAGCCGCGCGACCACTTCCAAATAGTGACTGCCGTGGTTGACCAGGTCGGCCCGGCTCAGGGCGATCGGCGTCCAAATCTGCACCGAGCGGTCGGGAAACACAAACCCCCTGGGCATGACCCCGATGACGGCGTAACTCGTGTGATTGAGCGTAATGCGCTTGCCGAGGACGTTCGGGTTCCCGCCGAAATCGGCCATCCACAGGCCATGGCTCAGGATCACCACCGGGTTCCCGTCCGGCTGATCCTCGGCGGCGCTCATGTTGCGCCCCAGCGCCGGCCGCACGCCCAGCAGCGGCAGCATGTTGGCCGTCATCTGCGCGCCCAGGAACTGCTCCGGACTTCCGTGGCCGGTGAAGTCAAACGTCACCGGCGAGCTCAGCGCCGCCATGTCGCTGAAAACGCTGTTATCAGCCTTCCAAGAGGCAAAATTGCCCGGCGCCGGCGTGTTCTGCGGAAACCCAAACGCGGCCGCATCCTCCCAGACCATCACCAGCCGGTTCGCATCGTGGTAGGGCAGCCTCCGCAGCAGAACGCTATAGGCCACGCTGAAAATGGCCGTGTTGGCGCCAATGGCAAGGGCCAGCACGCCTATTGCGAAGGCAAAAAAGGCGCGATTGCGCACCATCGTCCGCAGCGCAAATTTGACGTCGTGCAGCATAGGAAGCGGCGAAAACCCCCTCTACAATACCGCGCCGGCGCCACACGGTTACAGGCGGGGAGGCGGTCTCCCTACGCCCCTGCGGGGCTTCGGGAGACACCCTGCGCCGTTGGCACAGGGTGATCAGACTGGCTTGCCGGCAGGATGCTGGCCCGAAGCCAGGAAGGTCTTGATCCATTCGCCTTCGCCGCACACGGTTAAATCCGCAAAGCGCTTGAACCATCGCCCCTCGGGAACGTCAGGCTCCGTATCGAGCCAGGCCGCCAAGGCCTCGAGCTGATCAGCCCCAATGGAACGCTCTTGCGTGCGGTCGAGGAGGTGCTGTAGCAGGGCGGGGGGCAAATTGCGGCGCCGCACCTTTGGCATGCCGTGCTCGCCTCAAAGCCCGTAGAATCCGCGCGTAATGCGCTCGCGGATACGTGCGGCCGCCCGTTCGTCGGGCGCCGAAGCGAGCTCCGAGGCTAAGCGCCCGAGCTCGGCTGGCGCGAGAAGCTGGCCGCGGCCGCGCAGCGATGCCAGTTCCGCCGTTTCCAAGACAACCTCTTCCCCAGAGGGCTTGCGTGCCACCACGTCGGCGCCGGCGACCGCGTTGCGCAACAGCCAGTGATACACCGTCAGCGCGCTTTTGATGACCTCGGTGCGCTTGCTGTGGGTGAGCGCGGCCATCTGATCGAGGAGTGCTTCCTCAGATGAATTCAACTCGGGTTGAACGCGAGCCATACTCGGATTATAGCTGCCTTTTACTTGCTGATCACCAGAAGCGCTTGTTGGCGAAGGCTTTGCCGGAGCCGGATTTGAAGTAGCGCTCCAGGGTGCGGGCGACGGGACGGTCGTGGACGGCGATGTAGGACTTGAGGGTGGCGGGGATGAGATTCTTCGTCGAGGTGACGTAGCCGGAGTTGTGGCAGTCGAGGCGATGGCGGAGATCGTTGGTGGAGCCGACGTAGAGGTCGCCGTTGCTGAGATGGAGGAAGTAGACGTACCACATGGGGACCTCCTGGTGAAATGGAATAGTCTCCCTACGCCCTGCGGGCTTCGGGAGACACCCTGCGCCTGCGGCGCAGGGTGGCGGAGAGGGAGGGATTCGAACCCCCGGTACCCGTTAAGGTACACACGCTTTCGAGGCGCGCGCCTTCAACCACTCGGCCACCTCTCCGGATTCAGGTTTGTACCGCGCGTTTGCGCCGGAAGAACTGCGCCACCAGCTCGCCGCACTCCTCGCCCACGATCCCAGCCTC
>JBOGKL010000423.1:0-8368 GCA_050745525.1 Terriglobales bacterium
ACCTCAACTCGTTCCGTTATCTGCAGCGCGCTCTCGAGTACGAGATCGAGCGTCAGGCCGAGGTCCTCGACGGCGGCGGCCGCATCCTCCAGGAAACCCGCCTGTTTTAGCCTGCCGACGGCCGCACCGCCTCCATGCGCTCGAAAGAGCACGCCCACGACTACCGCTATTTCCCCGAGCCCGATCTGGCGCCGCTCGTCGTCGGTTCCGCCTGGCGCGCGCATGTGGAATCCAGCCTGCCCGAGTTGCCGCAGGCGCTGCGCGAGCGCCTTCAGTCGCGCTATGGACTTTCCGCCTACGACGCCCAAGTGCTTAGCGCCAGCCGCGTCCTCGCCGATTACTTCGAGCGCGCGGCGGCGGCCTCGCCCAATCCCAAGGCCGTGGCCAACTGGATCATGGGCGACTTGATGGCGCACGCCAAGTCCATCGGCCACCCCGCGCCAATCAATCTCCCCCCCGAGCACATCGCCGAGCTGGTCTCACTCATTGACGCCGGCACCATCTCCGGCAAGATGGCCAAGGACGTCTTCGCCGCCATGCTCGCCCAACACGAGGCGCCGGGCAAGCTCGTCGCCGCCATGGGCCTGCAGCAGATCTCCGACACCGGCGCCCTGGAGGCCATCGTGGATGAGGTCATCGCCGCCCATCCGCAACAGGCGCAGCAGTATCGCGCCGGCAAGACTTCGCTGCTCGCCTTCTTCGTCGGCCAGGTCATGAAGGCCTCGCGCGGCCAGGCCTCCCCGCCCCTGGTCAACGAACTTCTGAAACGGAAGTTGGACTAGGCGTGTACGCTCGCAAATTGCACGTCTGGTTGGTCGGGCCCGCGGGTCGCCGCCCCTGTCCCCTGCGCGCGCTCGACAGCTTCACCATGCGCAGCTTCACCGGCGAAACCCGCTTTGACGATACCCTCCCCGTCGCCGACGGACGCCTCGAGGCCGGCGTCCGCGTTCCACTCGAACCGCTGGCCGCGGCCATGCAAGATTGGTTCCGGCGCAAGTCGTTTCTGCTGCCGGACGAAACCGTCCAGCTCGAGCCCGTGTCGCCGGTCAAGGGATAAGCCCATGCGCCCGCGCCTTCGCCTCCTCTTCCTGCTCGCCGCGCTACCGCTCGCTCTCTCGGCGCAAATCGTCGTCTCCGGATCCGCGGGCCTCCTCGCCAACCCGCACCAGCCGCACCAGCTTGGCCGCGCCGCCGTCAAGCTCGGCATCGCTCTGCCTCCGGTTCCGCATCTGCTGCTCCTCTGGAACGTCGCCTCGGTCGCTCTCGATCGTCAGGCCGGCAACAATGCTCCGGCGTTGGGAACAAGTCTGGAAGCCTGGCTCTCGCCCGCCCGCCGCCCAGCCGAAAGCTGGGGTCCGCTGCTTTTGGCCGAAGTCGCCGTCGGCCATCGCTGGGGCACCGGTCCGCACGGCTACACCGCACTCGGCCTCGGCGCCGGATGGTCGCTCGGTAATTGGGTGCCCTACGTCGAGTACCGCCGCCGCACCTTCTTCCACTCCGGCTCCGTCCCCGACCATCAGATCGTCGTCGGCCTCAAGTTCATCCTCTTTGGCTGACATGCCCTTTCGCGCCATCTCGCGGCGATTTGGAGACGCCCTGAGCGGGCGCCCGTTGTCGCGGAACGAAGCTCGGCTTCAGCCCGACCAGCGGGAGGGCGCCCCGAGTACGGGGTGGCCGGGCCACGTCTTCCGCTGCTGCTCGCGCCTGGTGGTGGCCGTCTACGGACGCTGGCCCGTCTTCGGCGAGCTGCCCGGCTCGATTGGCCTCATTCGCCGTGGCGATCAGTTCCTGCTGCAGTGGCGCAGCGACGGGCTGGGATGGGGCTTCCCCGGCGGCACCGCGCGCTGGAAGGAAAGTCCCGAGCGCACGCTCCGCCGCGAGATCCGCGAGGAAACCGGCCTGCGCGTTATCTCCTGCCGATCCCTATTCACCTTCGTGGACCGCACCTATCTGCCCGTGCGTACCAGCGTCTTTGCCGTGGAGGCCGAGGGCGAGCCCCGCTCCAGTTGGGAAGGCAGTGTGGCTTGGCGATCCATTCCCTCCGAGCCCTTCTTTGCCTCACATCGGCCCATTCTCGCCTACCTGCAAACCCACTCGCTTCCACTTGGCTGAGCCACTTGCATGCATCCGCCGCCCTCGGGCTGCCATCCCAAAGGGAACGAATCCCCGGAGGGCGTTCCATGCACTTTCACAAACATCTCGCAGTATCCATTCTCAGCGGTGCCTTGGTTGCCGCCGTGCCGTTTTGTATGGCCCAGCAGCCAGGTCAGGCCAAGCCGGGCCAGCAAGCGTCGGCGCATCCGTCGCGCTCCATGGCCAGTGCCAACCAACGCGCGGCCGACCTGCTCGACACCATCAACAAAACCGAAATTGCCGGCGCCCAGAGCATCCAGGGCCACGTCAATAACCCCAACGTCAAAAGCTTCGCCCAAGACCTGGTGAACGATCACCAGAACCTGCAGAACCAATTGCAGGATGCGGCCGGCAAAGCCCAAATCAACCTGCACGAGAACTCCGCGATGCAGAAGGCCTCGCAGCGCATGGATCATCGCTGGGCCAGCGAAAAGCCCGCGACGGCCGCGCACAGCTTCGTGACCGCGCAAATCCGTGATCACGAGCGTGCCGTCAAGCGCCTGCAAAGCCTCGAGCCCCAAATCACCGATCCGCAGTTGAAGACCGTGGTCCAGAGCTCCATTCCGGTGCTGCAGAAGCACCTCACCGCAGCCCACAAGTTGGCCAGCCAGCTAAAAGGCGGAGCCGCTCCCTCGTCCCGCTAATCCCATCTCCCACTTCGAACGAAAAGAGCCCCGGCACTTGCCGGGGTTCTTTTTTGCCCCACCGTCACATTGTTCCCGCCGCCTGCGTTTCCTGCATGAAGTAGCCGACTATGGGAACCTTGAGGTGCATGCCGGAGATCATCGAGCGCGCGCTGCCCGTCGCCGCCAATGCAAGGGCGGTCCAGGGCCAATGGCCGGAGGGTGTCTTTGAAGACATCTTCCGCCGCCACTACGTCCACATCGTCAACCTGATTTCCCGCATCACCGCCGACGAGGACAACGCCGAGGACATCGTCGGCGCCGCGTACTGGAAGTTATACCAACGTCCCGAACTGGCCAAGCCCGGCAACAACCTCCCCGGATGGCTCTACCGCACCGCCTCTCGCATGGCGCTCGATTCCGTGCGTCAACTACAGCGTCGCCGCCGCGGGCTTCTCCTTCTGCACCGGCAGCCCGCCGCCGCCCCCATCGCCGATCCCGGCGTGCATCTTGAAGACCGCGAGCGTGTCCAGCGCGTGCGCCGCGCCCTGTCGCGGCTAAAGCCCGTCCATGCGCAGATTCTGCTCCTGCGTCACCAAGGCGCCTCCTATGCCGAGCTCGCCACGCTGCTCGGCATGAAGCCCACATCCGTGGGCACGACCCTCGTGCGCGCCGAAAAAGCCTTTGTCACCCAATGGCAAAAACTCGAGGTGGGAAAATGACCGATCCCGAAATTAAGCAGTTGCTGAGCCTCACCGATCCGCCCGCCGCGGCGGATGTAGATGCCGCCTGGGCGCGCTTCCGCGCACGCTCCGTCGCCGCCGCTGCCCCCGTTCATCATCGCCGTCCCGTCTGGCTAGCCGGAGCTGCGGTAGCGGTGTTGGTCGGCGTGCTCGGCTTCAGCCCCGCGGCGCGTTCGGCCACGGTGCAGGTGCTGTTGCTGTTCCGCGTCTCCCACATCACGGCCTTGCCCGTCTCGACGTCCTCTTCCGTGCCCATCAACAATCGCGCCATCGCCAGTCGCATCGGCCAATTCCTGTCGAGTGAGGTCTCGGTCAGGCTCAACGAGCCCAGCCAACCCGGCGCCGCCGCCGCGGCCGCCAGTTGGTCCGGCTTCACTCCTCTCTACGCTTCCGAGTGGGATGGCAGCTCCCCCGCCTTCCAGTTTCGCGGCGCCAAGAGTTTTTCGCTGACGCTTGACCGCGATCGCGCCCAAGCCATCCTTGACGCCTCCGGTGTTGTCGCGCCTCCGCTGCCGTCGTCCTTGAACGGCGCCCTGATCAGCGTCCATCTGCCTCGCGCTCTGATGGTGATGTATGGCGACTGTTCCGCCTGGGCGCAGCGTGCGCTTCACGACAACTTGCCCTCGCCCCCCGAGACCGGCAACTGCACGGTTCTGGGCGAAGGTCCCAGTCCTGAGGTCCACCTGCCTGCCGGCCTCGACATGCGCGGCATCGCCGACGTTGGCCTGCAAATGCTGGGCATGAGCCCGGCCGCCGCGCGGCAGTACACCAACACCGTGGACTGGTCCTCCACGCTCGTGGTTCCGTTCCCCGCCGGCCAGGTCTCCTCCACTCAAGTCCAAGTCAATGGCGCGCAAGGCGTGCTCTTCGCCGGCTCCCGTCCCCGTCCCGGCTACGTACTCCTCTGGAGCCGCCAAGGCATGATCTACTCCATAGTAGGACCCGGAAATGGCAGCCAAGGTCTCACTCTCGCCGCTCAACTCCAGCCCCAGCCCTGAGGCCGACGACCCCGCTCCCGCGATTCTCGCCTCGCACCTGCGCAAGCAATACGGCGGATGCGTTGCAGTCGAGAACCTGACGCTTGAAGTTGGCCGCGGCGAAGTCTTCGGCCTGCTCGGCTCCAACGGCGCCGGAAAGAGCACATCCCTCAAGCTGCTGCTCGGACTTGTGCATCCGTCGGCGGGCGAGGCTCTGGTGCTCGGACGCCCGCTCGGCGACATCCACGTCCGCCGCAAAATCGGCTTCCTCCCCGAGCACTTCTGCTTTCAGGATTGGTTGAGCGGCGCCGAGCTGCTGCGTCTGCACGGTCGCCTCTACGGCATGCCTGAAGATCTTCTCCGCCGCCGCATCCCCGAGCTGCTTGCCCGCATCGGCCTGGCGACTCAAGGCTCGAAGCCCCTGCGCGAGTACTCCAAGGGCATGCGCCAGCGCCTCGGCCTCGCCCAGGCGCTGTTGAACGATCCCGATCTCATCTTCCTCGACGAACCCACCAGCGGCCTCGACCCCCACGGATGTCTGCTCGTGCGCGAGCTCATCCGCGAGCAACACGCCCGTGGCGCAACCGTGTTCCTCAACTCGCATTTGTTGGGCGAGGTCGAGGTCAGTTGCACGCGTGTGGCCTTCATGAAGCAAGGCCGGGTCGTCGCCACGCGCAGCCTCAACGAGGAGTCGGGCTCGCTCCCGGTTCGCCTGCGCGCCCACCTGTCGCCGGTGCAGCAAGCCGTGGTCTCGCGTTTTGCCTTGGGCGACGTCTCCGCGCCTTCGCCCGCCGAAAGCGATCTCTGGCGCTTCGAGCTGCCCGGCCGCCACGCCCTGCCTCTTCTTCTGCGTGCGCTCGTCGCCGCCAACGCCGAGGTCTACGAGCTTACCGCCGCGCCGCAAACGCTGGAAGAAATGTTCCTGCGCGTGGTGGGCCAAGAGGAGAATCCCGCCTGATGCGGCTCATCGTGCTCATCGCGCTGACCACGCTGCAGCAGGCCGCGCGCCGCAAGCTGGTCGGCTTTGGCCTGCTGATCGCCGTCGCCTTCCTCATCCTCTACGGTCTCGGCTGGCACCTGTCGGTCGCCGGGGTGACGTTGCAGCCGTTCGCCAGCCGCGCCGCGCACGTCTTCTTTCTGCAGCTAGGTCTTTACGCCGCCGACCTGCTAGTCGCGGTCGTGGCCATTCTGGTGGCCAGCGACGCGCTCGCCGCCGACATCGCCAGCGGCGCCATCCACACGCTGCTGAGCAAGCCGCTGGCGCGCTGGCAGTTGCTATTAGGCAAGTGGCTGGGCCTGGTGCTGCTGCTCACGGCCTTGGAAGCGCTGTTATTCGGCGGCGTGCTGGGGCTCAGCTTTGCCTTCGCTCATCTGGGGGCCGCGCACGCCGCCCACGCGCTGCTGCTGCTGTGGGTGGAGATGGTGCTGCTGGTCTCGCTGACGCTGCTGTGGAGCACCCGCCTGCCCGCCTTGGCCAGCGGCGTCATCAGCCTGGGCCTATTCGGCATCGCCTTTCTCGGCGGCTGGATCGAGCAGTGGGGAAGCTTTACCGTCCACGCCCACGCCGTGCTGGTCGGCATCGTCAGCAGCCTGATTCTGCCGACCGAGGCCCTCTGGCATCGCGCTTCGTTTGAAATGCAATCGCCGCTGATGTCGCTGCTCTCGTCCTCGATTGGCGACCCCTTCACCAGCCAGTCGGTGCCCAGCCATCTGATGATCGTCTACGCCGCCGCCTACACGCTGGTCGCGTTAGGGCTCGCGATCCTCAGCTTCGAGCGCCTCGACCTCTAGCCGGCCAAAAACCCGCCGAAGAACAGTTCCGTGTACTGCCGCGCGATCTCGGCCTCGCTCACCCCGCCCTCGGGCCGGTACCACTGGTACATCCAGTTGATCATGCCCAGCAGCGCCATGGCGGCCACGTGCGGGTTCACCGCCGGCCGCTGGATGCCACGCTGCTGCTGCACCTGCGCCACCAGATCCCCCAGATAGACCATGTACTGCTTCTTGCGGCTGTTGATCTGCCGCCCCGTTTCCGCCGGCAGCGTGCGGTTCTCGTGCAGGATCACGGTGATCTCGCGGTCGTGTCCGTTGAGCACCAGGTCCACGTGCCGGCTGATGCAGGCGCGCAGGCGCTCCTCCGGATCAGCGATCGTGTTCACGGCGCCCAGCACCCGCTCCTCGAACACGTCCATCCCGTAGCTCATGATCTGGAACAGGATCGCTTCCTTGCTCTCGAAGTGGTGATAGAGCGCCGCCTTGGAGAAGTTCAGGGCGCTGGCGATATCCTGCATCGAGGTGGCATCGTAGCCGCGCTGCTGAAACAGCCGCGCCGCCGTGCGCAGGATCTCCTGCCGGGAATCCACCAGAGTTTCGCGGGGCATCGGTGGACATGGTAACCAGTTACGGGAAACATTGCCAACCGGTGCGTCGCGTCCGGTGCGTCGCGTCACCGGTGCGTCGCGTCACGAATGAAAACAAATCACCGGCACCCGGTGTCGGGGCACTCGTCTTTGCGGTAGTCGTCCACGTAGAGAGTCCACGGCGGATCATTGAGCGCGTCGCGGTATAGGCCGGTCTTGAAATAGACCGGGCCGTGCGCGACCCCGAAAACCGTAGGCCCGTTGTAATCGACGAGCAGCGCGCCGTCGAGCGTCGCGAAGACGCTGCCTGCGTTTTGATCGAACTTGATCACAAAGCGGAAGTCGAGCCACCGGCCCTTATAGTTCGCGCCGCTCTGGTAGAGCACGTGGCGCTCCTGATCGTGCTGGCCAGTGATCTCGAGCATTCCCTGCTGGTAGCGCACGGCGAGAATCGGATTGTCGGGACGGCATCGGCGCGCCTCGCAGAGCTGCCTCCACTGCGCAATCACCAACCGATTCGCGTCGGAAGGCAGATCGTCAGGCAGGAACAGGCTGAAGGAATAAACGTAAGTGCGTCCAATGCGGGAGTAGAGCCACCACGACTCCATGATCTCGTCGCGCTCGGTGGCCGCTCCGTTGTCGCTGGCATCCTCGTGGCGGTCGCCTGAATGGACGGTGATCGCCAGCGACTGATGCCCCGAATGAACGACCGTTGCTTCCGGCCGCACCGCGCCATCAACCAACCGCATCTTTGACCAGCGCCAACTCAGTGACGAAGATTCGAAGGCGTCATGGACGTGAACCGGGACCGCATTCAGCGCGAACACACCGGTGCCAACCAATGCCACACAACCCAGACAAACCAAGAAAACTTTCGATCGAGTTCGCATCGCAAATAAGTTTCGCAAGGCCCGAGTTGCACCGGCGGTGGCTAAATTACCCAATTACTCAATCACAAAATTACTCAATGACCTCAGCTTCCGTACTGCTGGATCTCGCCAAACCGCTGCCAGCCCGCCTCATCAACCGGCCCCTCGGAATGGCTTCCCATGCGAAAGCGATGGCCATCCAGGTCCTGCACGTTCATCTCGCGTACGCCCCAGGGCATATTGGTCGGCGGCTGGCGGATGATCGCCCCGTTGCGTTTGTACTCTTCGTGCAGGGCGTCTACCTTCTCCACGAAAATCGACATCCAGGTGCCGGGCTGTCCCTGCCCGCCCTGACACAGGAATATCTCGATCTTGCCCCGCGTGACGCAACCGAAGCCCGGAGGCTCGCCCCAGTCCCACTTCTTGGTAAAACCGAGCTTGTTCACGTAGTAATCCATGGAGGCGGCGAAATCCTT
This sequence comes from Terriglobales bacterium, assembly GCA_050745525.1. Lineage (GTDB taxonomy): Bacteria > Acidobacteriota > Terriglobia > Terriglobales > SCQP01 > SCQP01. The sequence continues at coordinate 8,182 of JBOGKL010000423.1, forward strand.
GACGCTGAGGATGGGTACGACGCACTCGAAATCATTCATAAGCGCCTCTGGAAAAGAGTCGGGACGAACAGCTTAACAAACACCCGGGCTGTATCCTCGGGAACCGACGTTTGGTGGTGGAGTCTCCCCCTGCCGTCAACATTGACTTGTACGGGAGTGGAACCTACGATTCGGCTTGGATTTGGGC
>JBOGKL010000424.1:0-6705 GCA_050745525.1 Terriglobales bacterium
GCCACGGTCCGTGATCTGCACCGCCTCGCCCGCCTGCACCTTGCGCAGATATTCGCTCAGCTTTGCCTTCAACTCGCGCACGCCCACCGTGGTCATAACTTCATTGTAGCCACATGTATTACCGCGCGCTCGATACGCGGCTGAAGCGGGAAGTGGCGCTGAATGTGCTGCCGGCGGCGCTGGCGCGCGATGCGCAGCGCTCGGCGCGATTCGAACGCGAGGCGCACCTGCTCGCTTCGCTCAGCCATCCGAACATCGCCGCGCAGCCGGCGGGAGCGACACGGATATCTTCGTGGCCGATTTCCCCCATCACGCGGGCCAGTGGCAGATCTCCTACCACGGCGGATACTGGCCGATCGAGCCTTCCACCAGCTCCATCGCCAGCGCGCCATCTTCAAACCCGTATATGGCTACACCTCGCCCATCCCGCCCGCTCCCAGCGGCGCAAGGATTTCATAGGCTCCAATTCGTGTGCCCGCCCTTACCATCACGTGCTAGTCTGGCGCACCCGCCCCCCCCCATCAGGGGCATTGCCGCCGCCGCTCAAACCAGCAACGCTGAAGATGTGAGGATTCGTCTCGGTATCGGCATAGCGGCCCTAACGCTACTGCTTTGCTCGTGCCAGCAGCCCTATCGCGTCTTCGCCGTGCAAGTGTCCCATGCCGCCCCGGCTGGCGCGGCAGCAGATCCGGTCGCCACTCCGCTTCCCTCTCGCGTGGCGGCTCGGGTGCAAACCGCCGTGCGCCGGAGCCGAAAAAAGTCACGCTCCCGGCACCAGCAATGGGATCTCAACCGCGCTCCGGCATCCGCTCTGATGGCGTTGCCCGGCATCACGGCTGGGCTGGTTGCCGCCATTGTTGCAGCTCGCCCCTACCGTGGCAAACGCGAGCTGCTATTGCGCGGACTACTGACGCCGCAGCAATATGCACGCTGGAAGGGCTTTCTCGTGGTGCATCGCCTCGCACCACAAACGCGGCACGCTCCTGCAGCTCCGGCGGCTCCGCTGATGCCTTAGGCCGCGTGCGGCCGCGAGGGCCGCGTCTGCTTGCCGGCGCGGCGGCGGTGTTCTTCCCAGCGCTTCTTGGCCGCTTCGGAGATGCGCGCACGCCCCTCCACGCTCAGCCGGTTGCTCTTGGCGCCGGTCACCAACTCCTCCAGGATGCGGATGGCTTCCTGTAATCGCGCCTGTTCCCGCTTCAATTCCGCCAAGGATCGCTGCAACTGATTCGAGCTTCCAATCATCTCTGACCTCGCTGTGACTTCCATGCTAACTTAGACGCAGCCGGAGGGTAAAACGTACGCACTAAAATTAATCCGGGGCGGCGCGGGACGCCAAATCGGAATCACTGCTTAATGATCGGCGGCCCGGCCACTTTGGGCAGGGGGTGCGGGGTGGGGATCCCCCCCGGAATGCTGACCCCGGTCTCGTATCTGCTCTTGATCAGCGCCCGCAGCCGCGCCTGCACATAGTTGAAGTCGGAGGTGGTCACAACGTAGGAGGGCCGGGGCGGCAAAATCGTCTGAATCTCCCGTTCCGTGATGGCAATCCGGCTCGACGTCGCGGGGTGACTGGCGTACATGCGCGAGATCAGGCCGGGGTTCTGCTTCTCCTCCGACTCAATCAGCTCAAACGCCCGCGCCAGCCCGTAGGGATCGTACCCGGCCTTCCACAGATACTGCGTCCCCAGCCAGTCGGCCTCCTGCTCATCGCCGCGGCTGAAGCGCTGCATTTGCAGCGGCACGATGGTGCTGGCGGCGATCTCGCTCCCCAGCCCCCCCAGCCCCGGTCCCGCCAGGATCTCGGCCGGGATGGTGAGCAGCTGCATCAACTCCCCTTTGGTCGCGTTGCGGGTCATGTGCCGCGCCGCCACGTGTGCGATCTCGTGCGCCATGACCCCGGCCAGTTCATCCTCTTCCTTGCTGGCCAGAATGATGCCGCTGTTCACAAAGAAGTAGCCGCCCGGGAGCGCGAAGGCATTGATGGTATCGTCCTGCAGCACATGGACGTGAAACGGCACCTTCGCGTCCGAGTTACGCACCAGGTTCTGTGCCAGCCGGTTGATGTACTCATTCACCACCGGATCGGTAATGACCTTGCTGTTCTGCAGCACTTCCTGCGCCAGTTGGTGGCCCAGCGCGATCGCCTTCTGCTGACTGTAAAAATCCAGGCCGCTGCCGATGTTGCGTTTCCCGATCAGGTAGACGTTATCTTCGGCTTTCAGCTTCTTCGCGGTCTTCGCGTTGGCGACCGGCACCCCCTCCACCGTTGCCTGCGGGTTTGACGCCGTCGTCTTCTGCTGCTTCTGCTGCGCCATGCCCCAGGCCGGCGCCAGCACCAAACCCAAGGCCACAGCCGTCATTGCAATGAAGGCCGAGCCACCGCGTCGGAAACCGGAAGAGATGCTCACTGCCACCCTCTTTGCCCACTAGGTATGATGCGGCCCGGCGCCACTGCGTTACATGCTTGACAATGGGGGGCGCCTACTCACTTGCCGATGCAAAACCTGGAAAAGATTACCCCCAGTATATCCTCTGCCGTCGTCTGCCCGGTAATCGCATCGAGTGCGTGCAGCGCCTCATATAAGTCCACCAGCAGGATCTCATGGGGCAGGCCTCCGGCTCCCGTCCGCGCCCGCGCCAGAAACTCGCTCGCCGTGCGTATCTGCTGCGCGTGCCGCGCCACGGTGAGAAAGTCGGGCTCCGCCCCCTGCTCGGGCAGCAAGCGCTGGCGCACCCCGGCCCGCAGCCCCTCCATGCCTTCCCCCGTCAGCGCCGAAACCGCATACGCCTCCTCGCGCACCCATCCCGCCGCGCGCGGCAGATCGCGCTTATTCCACACCCGCACCGCTTGCGGCCAGGCCTCGAGATGTTCCGCCAACTCCGCATCCTCGCGCGCGGGCGGCCGCGATACGTCAAACACGGCCAGGATCACATCGGCATCGGCCGCCGCTTCCCACGTGCGGGCGATCCCCATGCGCTCGGCTTCGCTCTCCGGTTCCCGTATGCCCGCCGTGTCCACAAGCTCGACCGGCACCCCCTCCCACTCCAGCCGGTCTTCCACCCGGTCGCGGGTCGTGCCCGGCTCCCCGGTCACAATGGCGCGCTCCCGCCCCAGCAGGCGATTGAACAAGCTCGACTTACCCACGTTGGGCCGCCCCACCAGCGCCAGCCGCACCCCCTCGCGCACCACCCGTCCCCGCTGGAACCCCGCCTCCAACCGTTCCAGCGCCGTGATCAGCGCCTCCAACTCGGAGCCCACAAATTCATCGGCCGCGACAGTCACATCGTCGTCGGCAAAGTCAATACCCGCCTCCAGGCGCGCGATCAACTCCCGCAACCGCTCCTGCTCGGGACGCAGCAGCCGCGCCACCGACCCCTGCATCTGCCGCGCCGCCGTGCGCGCCTGATACAGCGTGTGCGCGGTAATCAGGTCGCCCACGGCCTCGGCCTGGCTCAGATCCATGCGGCCGTGCAGAAACGCCCGGCGCGTGAACTCGCCCGGTTCGGCCAGGCGCGCCCCGCGCCGGCAGGCGTCCTCCACCAGCGCCGCCAGCAAGACCGGCGCGCCGTGGGCGCTGATCTCAACCACGTCCTCGGCCGTGGCCGAATGCGGCGCCTGAAACCAGGTTGCCACCACCTCGTCGAGCAGCTCCCCGCTCTCGTCGCGGTACTCGGCCCAAGTCGCATGGCGCGGGACAAGCGCTCGCCCCGCCAGCATCCCCTCGGCGACCGCCCGCGCCCGCGCCCCCGACAGCCGCACCACGCCCAGGCCGCCCCGTCCCGCGGGCGTTGCGATGGCCACAATGGTGTCGAGTTCCAATACCGCCGTCCGCGCCAATTATAATTGGGACTCGTGTTCCGCGAACTTCCCAAGACCTACGATCCCCAGGCCATCGAGCCGCGCTGGGCGCGCGCCTGGGTCGAGCAGCGCCTGTTCCACGCCGCCAACGGCCGCGCCAACAACTGGTCGCTGGTCATCCCGCCCCCCAACGTGACGGGCTCGTTGCATATGGGCCACATGCTCGAGCACACGCTGATTGATATCGTCGTGCGCTGGCGCCGCATGCTCGGCGACAACGTCCTCTGGCTTCCCGGCACCGACCACGCCGGCATCGCCACGCAAATGGTGGTCGAGCGCGCGCGCGCCGCCCAGGGCCAATCGCGCCAGGCCATGGGACGCGCCGCTTTCGAGGAAGCCGTGTGGGCCTGGAAGGAGGAGAGCGGCAATCGCATCCAGGCGCAGATGATGCGCCTGGGCGCCTCCTGCGACTGGCAACGCGAGCGCTTCACCCTCGATGCCGACCTCTCCCGCGCCGTGCGCGAAGTCTTCGTCCGCCTCTACGAGGAAGGCCTGATCTACCGTGGCCGCTATATCGTCAACTGGTGCCCGCGCTGCCAGACCGCCGTGAGCGACCTCGAGGTCGTGCATGCCGAAACCGTGGGCAAGCTCTACCGCGTGCGCTATCCCGTCGCCGGCTCCCCCGGTGAGTTTCTCGAAATCGCGACCACGCGCCCGGAAACCATACTCGCCGATGTCGCCGTGGCGGTGAACCCCGCCGACGCCCGCTACCAGCACCTCCTCGGCCGGCAAGTCCAGGTGCCGCTCACCGGGCGCACCGTGCCCGTCATCGTCGATGAGATCGCCCAACCCGAGTTCGGCACCGGCGCCGTCAAGATCACTCCCGGCCACGACCCCAACGACTTCGCTGCCGGCGAGCGCCACAAACTGCCGCAGCTCACCGTGCTCGACGAGAGCGGCCACATGACCGCGGACGCCGGCGCCTACGCCTCGCTCGACCGCTTCGCCGCGCGCAAGCGCATCGTCGCCGATTTGGAAGCTGCCGGGCTGCTGGCCGGCGTCCAGGATCACCCCATGGCTATTGGCCAGTGCCAGCGCTGTCAGACGGTGATCGAGCCCCGCATCTCGACGCAGTGGTTCGTCCGCATCGCCCCGCTCGCCCAGGCTGCCGTGGCCGCCGCCGAGCGCGGCGAGGTCACCTTCGTCCCCACCGTCCACGCCAAACATTACTTCGACTGGATGGCCGGCATCCACGATTGGTGCATCTCCCGCCAACTTTGGTGGGGACACCGCATCCCCGCCTGGTACTGCGACACTTGCGGCCAAATGATCGTCGCCCGCGAGCCACCCGCCGCCTGCTCCTGCGGCGCCCCCCTGCGCCAGGACCTCGATGTCCTCGACACCTGGTTCAGCTCCGGACTGTGGCCCTTCTCCACGCTCGGCTGGCCCGATACCACCGACGATCTGCGCGACTTCTACCCCACCTCGCTGCTCGTCACCGGCTTCGACATCCTGTTCTTCTGGGTAGCGCGCATGCTCATGCTGGGCGTGCACTTCACGGGCCAGGTTCCCTTCCGCCAGGTCTACATCCACGCCCTCGTGCGCGACGCCGAGCGCCAGAAGATGTCGAAGACCAAGGGCAACGTCATTGACCCCCTCCTCGTGACTGAAAAATACGGCACCGACGCCGTGCGCTTCACCCTCGCCTCCATGGCCGCCCCCGGCACCGACATCGCTCTCGCCGAGGAGCGCATGCAGGGCTACGCCGCCTTTGCCAACAAGATCTGGAACGCCGCGCGTTTCATTTTCAGCGCGGCGCAGCGCGCCGCAGTGCCCGAGGGTTTCGCCCGCCTCGTTCCCCGCGGCGCCCACTGGGTGGATCGCTGGATTTTCTCCCGCCTCAACGCGATCGCCGCCGAGCTCGAGCGCAACCTGAGCGAGTACCGCTTCCATGAGGCCGCCGCCACGCTCTACCACTTCTTCTGGCACGAGTTCTGCGACTGGTATCTGGAAATCACCAAGCTCCGCCTGCGCGCAGACGAGGGCCAGGAAGAGGCCGCGGCCAACCTCCTCGTCGCCTTCGACGGCGCCCTGCGCCTGCTGCACCCGTTCATGCCCTTCCTCACCGAAGAGCTGTGGACCGCGCTCCACGAACCGGCGCTTCCCGCTCCCTCCATCGCCCTCGCCCCCTTCCCCCAGTGCGACCCCGCCGCTCGCGACGACGCCGCCGTGCAGCAGGCGCAACGCCTGCAGGCGCTGGTCACGGAGCTGCGCCGCCTGCAGGCCGAGGCGGGACAGCGCTCCGGAGGCGTGCTGCGCTGGCAGGGCGAGGCCGGCGACCTCGACTGGGATTACGTCGCCGCCCTGGCCCGCTTAACCCGCATCGAGCACGATCCTGCCGCCACCCTCCCTTACCAGATCCCCGGCCTCGCCTTCACCCTCGATCTGGCGCAAGCCGCCGATCCGGCCGAAAGCGCGCGCCGCCGCCAACAGCAACGCGAACAGCTGGAACGTCAGATCGCGCAAAAGCGCGCGCTGCTGGCCAACCCCAACTTCCTGGCCAAAGCCAACCCGGCCGTAGTCGCGCGCGAACGCGACCAACTCACCGAGCTCGAAGCTGCACTCGCTTCAGTGTCGGGCAGCTGAGGTGGAATTGTGGCTCGGCCACCCCGTACTCGGGACGCCCTCCCGTTGGTCGGGCTGTTGCCCGGCTTCGTTCCCCGGCGACGGACGCCCGCCGGCGCTCGAGGTGTCTCCGGGTTGCCGCGGCCGGTGATCGAGTTCCCGTGTCTCGTGGTAGGTGTGGCGGATGCGCTGGATCACGGCCACGTTGCTCAGCACCGCGATCACCCACAAGCACGCCGCCATGCGGTTGAACAGGGCCCCGATGATGACCAGCACGATGC
>JBOGKL010000425.1:0-3702 GCA_050745525.1 Terriglobales bacterium
GGTGCCAAGCCGCCCTATGCCCGCCGCCCGCAAGCAGGGGGCGGGCGAGCGCCTCTTCCGAGAAGGCCCCCGCGCTTCGGTGAGTTCTTCAACGAAGCCGAGTACCTGAGCCGGCTGCATCACAGCAGCGGCCGGACCACCGAAAGCTCCGCGCCTGCAGCCGGGCCGCGCCCGATCAGGCTTCGCGTCGATGGGCTCTCGGGCTGGCGGTGCCGCTGCGCGGCGCGGCGGCCGAGACCAGCTCCAGCACGTCCAGGATCAGCAGCCGCATGGCGGCGGCGGCGCGCTCGGCATCGCCGGTGCGCACCGCATTCAGCACTTCTTCGTGTTGCGCAATGCTGGCGCTGGGCCCCTTGATGCTGTTGGTGAAGCGGATGGAGATCCGCAGCGCCGTGTTGACCAGTTGGTCGAGATTGGCGAAGAAGCGATTGCCCGATGCCCCGAGGAGCGCGGTATGGAACGCGATGTCCGCCTCGACCGCATCGCCCTCTCCGCGGTCGGCGGCCTTCATCCGCTCCAGGCTCGCCTCGATCCGGGCCAGCGTGGCCGCATCGGCCCGCGTGGCGGCGAGCGCCACCGCCGCCGGCTCGACGGCGAGCCGCATTTCGGTGAATTCCTTCAGCAGCGGCAGCGAGAACTTGCGTTCGAGCAGCCAACGCAGCACGTCCGGGTCGAGCAGATTCCAGTTCGACTCCGAGGTGACACGGGTGCCCTGGCGCGGACGCGCCCGCAGCAGTCCCTTGGCGGTCAGCATCTTCACCGCTTCGCGGGTCACGGAGCGGCTGGTGCCCTGCTGGCTGGCCAGCTTGCCCTCCGTGGGAAAGGATTTGGCGTCGAACTTGCCGGCGACGATGGATCGGCCCAGGGATTCGACCAGCCCGTAAGTGAGGTTCCGATCGCCCGGCAGACGCATACTGGACAAGGTAGCTTCCTCGCCGTTAGCGGCGTCGCGCCGCACGAGCCCGCGCCGCGGCCGCGCGCCACGCCAGTGCCAGCATCGCGAGCCCGAAGACGAGCAGCGCGATGCCCCACCAGAGATTGACATCGATGCCGAGCGAGCGTTGATACTGCGCCGGGCCGCTCACCAGGCCGTAGCCCGCGAGCAGGACGCCCAGTATGACGAACAGGCTCCCAAGAGGTATGCGGATATCGAGTCCCATGAGCGCCACCGTCAACGGAAGATGATGTTGAGTATGAGGGCGCCCACCAGCACGCAGGCGCCGAGCACCGCCGGCCGGGCGTACCAGCGCTCATCGGCGCTGGCCCGTAGCCGCGGCGTAAGCGAGTAGACGAGCCCCTTCAAGTCCTGCTCCGCGCGCGGCCGCGTGGCGAGGCTCACCGCCACGGTAACGAGGAAGCAGGCGCCGAAGGCGTAGATCGCGGTCCAGAAGTCCTGCGCCATCTGGCTCGGGTACAGGTGCAGCACTGCGATCCAACCCCCCTTGATGCCGGTCGCGCTTCCCACGGGCACCGTGAGCCCGTGATGGACGGCCGCCGCCGCGGTGCCGGCGAGGAGTCCAAAGAACGCGCCGTGGCCGCTGGCCCGCTTCCAGAACATGCCGAGGAGAAAGGTGGCGAACAGCGGCGCGTTCACGAACGCGAACAGGAGCTGCAGCAGGTCCATGATGTTATTGAAGCGATTGGCCGCGTAGGCCGCCGCGATCGAGAGGGCGATCCCCACCACCGTCGCGATCCGCCCCATGTTGAGGTAATGCCGATCGCTCGCGCCGCGGCGGATGTAGGCCTGGTAGATGTCATAGGTCCACACGGTGTTGAAGGCGGTCACGTTGCCTGCCATGCCGGTCATGAAGCTGGCCATGAGGGCCGTGAGTCCGAGCCCGAGCATGCCGTTCGGGAAGTAGTGCCCCAGCATCAGCGGGATCACCATGTTGTAATTCAGCGACCCGTCGGCCTGCTTGGGCAGGGCGAGCCCGCTGCCCGCCCCGTGGGCGGTGGCGGCGATGGCAATCATCCCCGGCAGGATCACCAGGAAGGGGAACAACATCTTGGGGACTGCGGCGATGAGCGGCGTGCGCCGTGCCGCCTGCATGGAGTCCGCCGCGAGCGCCCGCTGCACCACCAGGAAGTCGGTGCACCAGTAGCCGAAGGACAGCACGAACCCAAGGCCCATCGCGATGCTGATCCACTCCACCCCCATGGGGTTCGACGACGGACTGCTCATCACGCTCCAGGTGCTCGTCCAGGCATCCGGCGCAAAGCCGCGCGCGACCGCCACCTGTCTCAAGCCCAACACGAGTCCGTGCCAGCCGCCCACGTCCTTCAGTCCCAGGAACACGAGCGGCGCAAAGCCGAAGACGATGAGGAAGAACTGCAGCACCTCGTTGTAGATCGCCGAGGTCAGCCCGCCCATGAAGATGTACACCAGCACGATGAGCGCCGAGAGCAGCACGCTGGTCGTGAAATGCCAGCCGAGGAGCAGGTTCAGGAGCAGCGCCATCGCGTACATGGAGATGCCCGAGGAGAAGACCGTCATCACCGCGAAGGAGATCGCATTGAGGCCCCGGGTCTTCTCGTCGAACCGCAGCTTCAGGTACTCCGGCACCGAGCGGGCGCGCGAGCCGTAGTAAAACGGCATCATGAAGATGCCGAGGAATACCATCGCCGGGATCGCCCCTACCCAGTAGAAATGAGCGGTCGCCATGCCGTACTTGGCGCCGGAGGCCGCCATGCCGATCACTTCCTGGGCGCCGAGATTCGCGGAGATGAAGGCGAGGCCGGTGATCCAGGCCGGAATCGCACGCCCGGAGAGAAAGTAGTCGGTGCTCGAGCGCATGTAGCGCCTCAGCGCCGCCCCGATCCCCAGCACGAAGGCGAAGTACACCCCCATGATCGCCCAGTCGATCGCGTGTGGATGCACGTTGGGTGATCCGAGCTCAGCGCACGGCGCGAGTGCGGCCGGAGCCGCGCAGCGTGGAGAAGGTATAGACGATCTGGTTGCGGTACACCTGACCGGGCAGGAGCGCGGCGGAGCCGAAATTCGGGTGATTCGGGGTGTCGGGGAAGATCTGCGGCTCTAGCACGAAGGCGTCGCCCTGGCGATAGATATGGCCGGACGTGCCGACCAGGGTGCCATCGAGGAAGTTCCCGGAATAGAACTGCAGGCCGGGCTGATTCGAGGCGAGTGTCAGCACTCGCCCCGAATGCGGATCGACCACCCGCGCCATCAGCCGCGGTTTTGCCACCGCCTGTCGGCTGATCACCCAGTTGAGGTCGTAGCCATGGCCGAAGAGCAGCTGTTGCGAGCGGCCGTCGCGGATGTCGCGGCCGATCGCCTTCGGCTCGCGGAAATCGAACGGCGTTCCGGCCACGGGGCTGAAAACCCCGGTCGGAATCTGCGTGGCGTCCACCGGCGTGTACTCGGAGGCGGGTATCATCAGCCGCTCGTCCATCACGCTGCCGGAGCCCTCGCCCGAGAGATTCCAGTACGTATGGTTGCTCAGGTTGACGATGGTCGGAGCGTCCGTCGTCGCACGGTACTCGATGTGCAGCCGATCGTGGTCGTCGAGAGTGTAGGTGGCCGTCGTCGCCAATGTTCCGGGATATCCCTGATCTCCGTTGGGGCTGACATAGCGGAGGCTCACGCCTGCGGACCCGGGCCCTTGCTTGACGCCGATGATCGTCCAGAGCTGCCTGTCGAAGCCCTTCTTGCCGCCGTGGAGCGAATTCGGCCCATCGTTGATC
>JBOGKL010000426.1:0-1527 GCA_050745525.1 Terriglobales bacterium
GTGACAAACTCCCCGCGCTCAATAGCGAGCGTCAGATTGCGGACCGCCGCGACCGAGCCGAAATGCCGGCTCACCCGCTCGAGACGAACGGCGGCGCCTCCGACGCACGGGCCCATGCCGCGCGCATCATTTCCCTCGCGATTCATCGTCCGCTTCACACGTAGCGACTGTCTCCCTGTTACACGGTTGCCGCCCGTGGCAGGCGCCCGCAGTGCACTATCCCGGCCGGCGCGGTCTATGCAATACTCGGCTGGCCGAGCGAACCATGGGGGGAGGCGTGGGAGGAGGTCAAACAGGCATGCTGGTGGGGAGAGGGCCGCTGGCCAAGCCCGTGAACTGGCGCGTTGCTACGTTCGGCTTGCCACCCTCGCTTCTGGTGCTGCCAGTCCTCATTTTTCTTGGCATTTTCTATGCTTACCCGATGGCCGCGATGATGTGGCGGAGCGTCGCCGAGCCGCACCTCACCACCGCCCATTACCGTGCCCTCTACTCTTCCGACATCTATCTCCTGGTCTTCTGGATCACGCTCCGCATCAGCCTCGTCACCACGGCGGTCACGTTGCTGCTCAGCTACCCGCTCGCCTACCTTCTCGCCCGGTTGCCGCCGGCACGCGCCAACCCCCTGCTTATTCTGGTGCTCCTTCCGTTCTGGACCAGCATCCTGGTGCGCACCTATGCCTGGATGGTTCTGCTCGGCCGCAACGGGGTGATCAACCAAGCCCTGCTCGCGCTCGGGATCGTTGCGACGCCGCTTAGGTTGCTCAACACCACATTCGCCGTCTATGTTGCGATGGTGTACGTGCTGTTGCCGTTCATGGTCCTGCCTCTTTACGCGACGCTTAAGGGCATAGATCCGGCACTCCTCCAGGCAGCAGCAAGCCTTGGCGCGCGGCCGCGCGCTGCCTTCCGTCAGGTGTTGCTGCCACTCAGTCTGCCTGGTGTCTTCGCCGGCTCGTTGCTGGTCTTCATCCTGGCGCTCGGCTTCTTCATCACGCCAGCACTGGTCGGCGGCCCGCGCGACCTGATGATCGCGATCCTGATCGAGCAGCAGGTGGAGATTCTGCATTGGCCGTTTGCCGCGGCCCTCGCGGTGGTGCTGCTGTTCATCGCAATCGCAGTCTTCGCCCTGCTCAGCAGAGTGCTCGGCGTCGAGCGCGTGTACAAGAGGGCGTAGGTCGGGCAAAGAGATGGACGGAGGTACCCACAAACCCGCTCTTAACCCCCTCCTTTGGGCGGTTTCATGCGTGGTGCTCTTCTATCTCGTGGCGCCGGTCCTGATCGTCGTTCCGCTCTCGTTTTCCTCGGGTCTCTATCTTTCGTTTCCGCCGCCCGGGTTCAGCTTGCAGTGGTACCGCCACTTTTTCACCGATCCCGGCTGGACGGGCTCCGCCTGGCTCAGCATCTGGGTTGGCCTCACGGTGATGGCGCTCGCCGTCCTGCTCGGAACACCCGCCGCCTTCGCTCTGGTGCGCGGGCGTCTGCGCGGCGCGCGACTGATCAACGGATTCGTCCTTACCCCGGTAATCG
>JBOGKL010000427.1:0-11041 GCA_050745525.1 Terriglobales bacterium
GCGCCGTCATCACCACGTAGCTGCCCGCCGGAAAGCTCCGTCCCGCGACGGCGAACCCGCTCGTCGCGCGCTCGATCTCGGTGCCGTTTTTAATCAGCGCGTTCACGAACTTCGTCGCCGTGGCGAAGTCGGGCTGGTCGCTGGGAATGATGTAGCCGCGCGGGTCCCGCTCGGCCGGGTTGTGCAGCACGCTCTCGTACAGTTGGGGGTTGATGCTGCGCCGCGCGAATCCGTAGCCGGTCATGGTGCTCACCATCCCTCCCGGCTGCTGGGCCGCCGCCTCCAGCGCCGCGATGCGGTTGGGCGTGATGGTCCAGCTATCCCGGCTACCGGCTTCGATCTGGCGCTTGCCCATTCGATAAATGTCGTACAGCAGCAGCGAGCGGTTGCGCGAGGCATAGTCGAGCACGGCGCGGTTGTTCTGCATGGCGTAGGCGATGGACTCACGGTAATGCCACATCTGCGGCGCGATCGGCAGCGGCCAGTCGCTGCTCGGCAACTGGAACTTCGGCACCAGCGGAATCGGCGTCGGGTTGGGCGAGCCGATCACCTCCGTGAGCAGCCCGATCATGTTGTGGAAATACGACTCCGTGCGGATGCCCCCATCCCACCAGGTCGAATAGGAAGACCCCTTGCGCTGCACCGAGCCGCCCATGTTGTGCGCTACCAGGTTGGCGTGCATGGCCGCGCCCAGCTCCTCGATGTCGAGCGGGATCAGCGGGTCCATGTTGTAGTTGAACGGATCGCGGAACGGGGGCATGAAGATCACCGTCCCCGCCGGACCCGCCTGGTGGTGGTCGTAGATGATCTGCGGAAACCAGACCTCGAACATCTGCCGGTTGAAGTCGGTCGTCTCCTTCATGTTCGACATGTAGGAGTCGCGGTTGTCGTCATGGCCGATGTACTTGTTGAACAGGGTGGGCAGGCCGGGCGCCATGGTGCGCTGGTCGGGCGTGGGGATGCGGTTCCACCAGTCCGCCACTTCCTCGGCGCCGTCCGGGTTCATGGGCACGATCAGCGTGATGTCGTCGTTCAGAATGCGCCGCATCTCCGGGTCGTTGTCGGCCACCATCTCGTACACCTGCTGGATCAACTGCTCAAAGCCCACCGTCTCGCTGGCGTGGACGCCGCCGTCAATCCACACCACCGCTTTGCCCTCCTGCGCCAACTGTTGCGCCTCGGCATCGTTCAGCGTTTCCGCGCGCGCCAGGCGCGCGCTGATGTCGCGGTAATGACCAAGCTGGCGCATGTTGGCGGGCGAGGAGATCACCACCATCCACATGGTTCGCCCTTCCTCGGTGGGCCCAATGTCCACCATCTTCATGCGCCCGCTCTCGGTGGCCAGCTTCTTCCAGTAGGCGACCGCCTGGCTGTAGCCGGCCTCCTGCCAGTCGTCGCCGATGTTGAAGCCGAAAAACTCCTTGGGCGTGGTGATATGTCCTTGCGCCTCGGCGGCTTTCGGCGCCGGCCTGCGGCGGCTGCGGCGCTGCGCCGGTAAAGAGACAACGCTCAGTAGCAAAAAGACCGGCAGGGCGATCAGTGGCAGGCGGCGCGCGATGGACATAAGCTCTCCTCGGGGGCAGGCCGCTAACGAGGGTACAACAAACCGCCCCAAAAAAATTCATCAGTATTTAGAACGCTTGCCGCCGCCAGCCGCTCTTATCGCGGTAGAGGGGTCCAGCCCGGCCCGGCCGGGGGGAAAACGATGGCTGGGCCGGACGCTGGGCCCCACTACGTCGGCACTGATGTCTGGCACTGATTGGCGTACAATAACGCCCATGGAAGCAGCACCGCATTGGCTTTGGTATCGGCCTTCGCAGCGCCCCCGCCGACGGGGGCTCACAGCGGGATTCTCGCTCATTGAGCTGCTGATCGCCGTCGCGATCATCATGATCATCATGGCTATTGCCATCCCCAACTTGGGCAAGCTGCGCAAAAACACCAATGCCACCGCCGCCGAAGGCAATATGAAGACCCTGGCTACGGTGCTCAACGCCTACGCCACCGAGTACCCGAACGTCGGCTACCCGCCCTCGCTCAAGGCGCTCGGCCCGCCCTCGCCCGGCACCCCGGATAGCTCCTCTTCCGCCGGCCTCATTGATGCCACCATGGCCGGAGCCGGCACCGCCGCCAAGCAGGGCTACATCTACCGCTACGCCCCCGAGTCCGGCACTCCCTGCAACGGCTTCACCATCGCCGCCGTTCCGCAAAACGGCGCTGGCAGCCGCTACTTCTTCATGACCCAGGACGGGGCCATTCACTTCGCCGACAACACGCCGGCCACCGCCTCCAGCCCGGTCTTCTAGAGCGCGGCATGCGCAAGGCTTCCTTGGTTCTCGTGGCCTGCGCCGCGCTGGCCTTTGCCGCTTTCGCTCAAACGGCTATACCGATCCCGCTGCGGCAAGCGGTGGAGACCCTCGACGGCCGCTACAACTCCATCCGCACCTGGCAGGCCGATTTCACCCAGACCTATACCTCCGGCCTGCAGCAGCAGACCCAAAGCGGTCACCTCTTCCTCGAGAAGCCGGGCCGCATGTGCTGGATCTACGTCCACCCCAGGCGCAAGGTGTTTCTCGTCTCCGGCAAGCGCGTGTGGCAATACGCGGCGGGGGACGATGAAGCCACCGTGATGCAGGTGTCGAAGCTCAGCGACCTGCGCACGCCGCTGCGCTTTCTGCTCGGCCACACCGATTTGCCCAAGGAACTCCGCCACCTCAGCTACAGCGGCCTCATCCCCTGGCACGCCGGTGACTTCGTGATCCAGGGGCAGCCGCTGCAGACGGCGGCCACGGCCGGGTGGCGGGCGCTATGGATCGAGTTCACCCCCACCTACCGCATCGTGCGCCTGTTGATCGCCGGCCTCGATGGCTCCCGCAATGACATCCGCTTCGAGGACATTCAGGTCAACACCCCCCTGCCCCCTCAGACGTTCCGCTTACACCTCCCACCCGGTGTCAAGATCGTCAACGGGGGGTAGCCAACTTGCAAATTCCCGAACGGCGTACTCTCTGCTCCACTCTTAAGGTAGGGGGTAGAGCGGAGGGCGCGCGGGGCGCCGGGGGGCTCTGCTAGTATGGAGCTACTCGGACCGTGGCGCGCCGGTCTCCTCCTGCAGTGAAATGCCTACTTTTGTCATTACGGCGTTGAACGAGCGAGGTCAGCGCCTGCATCAGACCGAAACCGCCGACAACGAGCGCGACGTGCGCGACCGGCTGCTGTCGCAGGGCTTCCTCGTGCAATCGGTGCGCGTGCAGCGCGGCCTCGGCGGCGGACGCATGAGCGGGCGCGTCAAGCTGGACAAGTTCCTGGTCTTCAACCAGCAGTTCGTGACGCTGGTCAAAGCCGGCCTGCCCATCGTGCAGGCGCTCGATCTGCTGCGCACCCGCGCCCGCGACGAACGCCTGGAGGCCATGCTGACGCGCGTCCACGCCCGCGTCAAAGCCGGCGATTTGCTCTCCCGTGCTTGGGCGCAGGAACCCTCGGTGCCGGAAATCTATCACACCACGCTGATGGCGGGCGAGCGCAGCGGCAACCTGGAAGAAGTCCTGCAGCGATATCTGCAGTACCAGCGCATGTCGCTGACCTTGCGGCGCAAGCTGACCAGCGCGCTGATCTATCCGGCGGTAATGCTGGTGCTGGTCACCGTGGTGTTGGTCTTTCTGGTCACCTTCGTGGTGCCGCAATTTGCCGCGCTCTATAGCTCGCTCAACGCCACCCTGCCCACCATCACCATCGTGGTGCTGCACATCGGACTGGCCATCCAGCACGATGCCGGCTACATCGCCCTGGGTCTTTTGGCCGTGGTTCTGACAGTGATGTACGGGGGCAAGGCCGAGGGGATCGCGCGCTATCTGGACGGCATGGCACTGAAGCTGCCCCTGCTGGGCGAACTGTACTGGAAGTACCAGGTAGCCATGCTCTGCCGTACGTTTTCGACCCTGCTGCTGGGCGGCCTGCCCGTGCTGCAGGGGCTGGAAACGGCCGCCTCCGCTTTGCGCAGCCCGCGCCTGCGCGACGGCTTGCGCGCGACTATGCAGGGGGTGCGGGAGGGCGCTCCGGTCTCGGTGGGCTTGGGCCGCAACCGTGTGGTGCCCCGCTTGGCGGTGGAAATGATCGAGGTCGGTGAAGGCACCGGCGCCCTGCCGCAAATGCTCTCCTCGGTAGCCGATTTCTTCGACGAGGACTTGACCAACGCCATGACCGCGTTGCTGGCGTTGATTGAACCGGCGATTCTCATGGTCGTCGGCAGCGTCGTGGCCCTTATCCTGATCTCCCTCTACCTGCCCATCTTCTCCCTGGGCGCGAGGATTCAGCAGTGAGCACGCCCACCCCTGCCCTCAGCAGCGCCGAGGAGCGCGAGCGCGCGCAAGAGCTGGCGCGGCGCTACCACTGCGCCCTGGTGGACCTGCGCACTGCCCCCATCTCGCCCGAGCTGTTCCGCACCGTGCCCGTCGAGATGATGTTCCGCTACCACTTCGTGCCGCTCGAGAGCGACGAGCGTACCCTCACCATCGCCATCGCCGACCCCAGCCAACTGCTGCTGGCCGACGAGGTGGGCCTGCTGCTCGGCCGCCGCGTGGCCATGAAGGTCGCCACCCCCAGCCAGATTGACGAGATGCTCAAGAAGAACGAGCAGTCCCAGCGCGTGCTCGAGCAGGCCACCGAGGGCTTCACCCTCGACGTGCTGCACGGGGAGGATGCCGGCGATGAAACCATCTCCATCGAGCGCATCACCGCCACCCAGGACATCAACCCCATCATCAAGCTGGTGGACACCATCATCTACACCGCCCTTGAGCGGCGCGCCAGCGATATTCACATCGAGTCCGGCGACGCCGAGGTCAACGTCAAGTACCGCATTGACGGCGTGCTCCAGCCCGCCCTGGCTCCCATCGCCAAGGAGTTTCACAGCCCCATCCTGAGCCGCATCAAGGTCATGAGCGAGCTCGACATCGCTGAGCGCCGCGTCCCCCAGGACGGCCGCTTCCGCATCCGCTACAAGGGACGCGCCATTGACTTCCGCGTCTCCATCATGCCCTCCATTCACGGCGAGGACGCTGTCCTGCGCGTGCTCGACAAGGAGGCGATGAGCGAAAAGTTCCACAATCTCACCCTGGACGTGGTCGGCTTCGACGAGCACGACTTGGGTAAGTTCCGCCGCTACATCCGGGAACCCTACGGCATGGTGCTGGTCACCGGACCCACCGGCAGCGGCAAGACCACCACGCTCTATGCCGCCCTCAACGAGATCCGCAGCATCGAGGACAAGATCATCACCATCGAAGACCCGGTCGAATATCAACTGCAGGGCATCACCCAGATCCCGGTGAACGAGAAGAAGGGACTGACCTTCGCCCGCGGCCTGCGCTCCATCCTGCGCCACGATCCGGACAAGATCATGGTGGGCGAGATTCGCGACGCCGAAACCGCCCAGATCGCCATCAACAGCGCCCTCACCGGCCACCTCGTCTTCACCACCGTCCACGCCAACAATGTGGTGGACGTCGTCGGGCGCTTCCTCAACATCGGCGTCGAGGCTTACAACTTCATCTCCTCGCTCAACTGCATCCTGGCCCAACGTCTGGTCCGGTTGATCTGTCCCGCCTGCCGCCATGTCGTGCGTTATCCGCGCGAGGTGCTGGAGGCTTCGGGCCTGGGCGAGGAATGGCTGGAGCGCGACTTCTTCGAGGGACGCGGGTGCATGGAGTGCGGCGGCGCCGGCTTCCGCGGCCGTACGGCCATCCATGAGCTGCTGGAGATGACCGACACCGTGCGCGAGACCATTCTCGCCAAGCGCCCGTCGTCGGAAATCCGCCGCATCGCCCGAGCCGAGGGCATGAAGTTCTTGCGCGAAAGCGCGCTGCAGCGTGTGGCCGCCGGGTTGACTACGCTCAAAGAGATCAATAAGGTAACGTTTATTGAGTTAGCCCGCTGAGGATTGTCATGCCTGCCCCCGCCGCATCGGGCCTGCGAGCCCGCTGGGATTCCTTCACCGCCGCGCCCACGCCGTCGGCGGCGGTGGAGATCGCTTGCGGGCGTGTGGCCGTCGCGCGCGCCCGCGCCGCCGGCTCCGGCCACTGGCACGGCCTGCGCGCCGCGGCCTCGACACTGCCCGACGGCGCCGTGGTGGCTTCGGCGGTCCGCACCAACCTGCCCGATCCGGCCCCGGTGGCCGATGCCCTGCGCCTGCTGCTCGAGGAGTTGGACCTGGAGGGCGCTCATCTCATGCTGCTGGTGCCCGATTTGACGGCGCGGCTGGCGCTGCTGAGCTTTGACCGGCTGCCCCCGCGCGCGGCCGAGCTGGAGCCGCTGGCGCGCTTCCGTCTGCGCAAGAGCCTGCCCTTTGCCGAGGAACAGGCGGTGATTTCCTGCCAGCCGCTCAGCCCCACGCGCCTGCTCGTCGCCTTTGCCGAGCGCACGCGTTTGCACGAGTACGAAGACTGCCTGGAACAGGCCGGGGCGCGCGCCGCCAGCGTCCTGCCCGCCGGTCTGGCCAGCTTGGCCGCCCATCCCCGTCTCGACGATGCCGCCCTGTTGCTCCGGGCCGATTCCGGCTGCCTCACCAGCGCGTTCTGCCGCCACGGCCGCATCGAGTTTTTCCGCGCTCTCGAAATCGGCGCCGCCCCGGCACTGGAAGACGTCTTCCCCTCGGTGGCCTTTTTTCGCGATGCCTTGGAATCCGGCGGCGCCGTGCCCGCCCTCACCGGCACGCCGGTGCTGTTCACCAGCGGGCTGCCCGAGGCCCTCACCGCGCGCCTGGCCGAAGAGGCTCCCTGGGCCGAGGTGCAGACGGCCGAACTGCCCGCCCCTCTCGAAGACAGCGCCCTCCGTCCCGGCGATGTGCTTGCCGTGACCGGCGCCCTGAGGAGCCGATTCGCATGATGCGCATCACCGTCAACCTCGCCCGCCATCCCGCGGAAAACCTGCGCCGGGTGCGCATCATCTGGGGCGGCGTCCTGCTGCTGCTGCTCATCGGCATGGGTGTGCTCGGCGCCACCGCCTGGTTCGGGTGGCACAACACCCGCCAAGTCCAGGCGCAGACCGCCGCCTTGCGCGCCCAGATTGCCCCGCTGCAGTTGGCCGCGGAGCAAACCAGCGCTCCCCTGAACGATGCCGCCACCCGCGACGTGGTGGCGCGCGCGCAGTTTCTCAATCAGCTCATTGCCCGCAAAAGCGTCTCCTGGACCGGCCTGTTCGAGCGCCTGGAGCAGATTCAGCCGCCCGGCGTCGAGCTCATCTCCCTCCGTCCCTTGCAACGCAACGGACAGAACGCCGTGGATCTGCGCTTTGCCAGCGATTCGCTGGCTCCGGCCATCGCCTTCGTGCAAAGCCTGGAGACCTCGGGCGATTTTTCCCAGGCCGTGGTGCAGCGCGAAACCGCCGCCCCCGAAGGACCGAACGCCGCCCGCACCTCGCGCGCCGCCCAAGCCCCTCGCTTTGAAATTGAACTCACCGCCCTGTACACGCCCCACGCCGGACCTCCAGCCGGGGCTCAGGCTACGCCCAGCGCGGGACGAAACGGCAGCAGCGGCACTCCATGAAGACCCTGCGCCGCAATCTTCAGATTCTGTGCGGGCTGGTGCTGGCCTGCGATCTGGCCTTGGGCGGCTGGCTGCTGTCGCCGCGCGCCCCTTCGGAAACGGCTACGCGCATGCAGCTCACCGAGGCGCGCGCGCAGTGGGTGGGGTTGAAGGCCGAGTTGGCCCAAATCCGTTCCCTGCGCCAACGTATCGCCTCCAGCCGCACGCAGATGCAGCAACTCATGGGCGCCGGCTTTCCCGCGCAGACCGAGGCCAGCTCCGCCCTCCTCACCGAGTTCAGCCGCATCGGCCAAGCCAGCCAGGCGCAGGTCTCCGGTGCCGTGTTTACGCCCGACAAGAACGCCCAATTCGGCCTGCGCCGCGTGCAGATCAACTTGCAGGTCGCCGGCGGTTATGAGCACGCCGTGCGCTTCCTTAACGGTCTGGAGCGCTCGCCGATGTTTTTCCTGATCAATCAGGTCAGCGTCAGCGGCGGCCAGGCGGCCGGCGTCGGCGCCCCCTCCAACCAGGTGCGGCTGCAGGTGCGCCTCGAGGTTTATGAGCAAATCGCCGCGCCCCCGGCGCCCTCGCCGGCGCCGCCGCCGGCCGCGGTCGCCGCGGTTATGGGCGGACAAGGCGGTCCCTCGTGAAGCTCGGCGGCGAGAAAAAAGGGGAAGTGATCGCCCTGGTGGTGCTGCTGGGCGTGGGAGCCGTGTTGCTCGGCCGCACGCTGCTGGCCGGCAGCGGCTCGACGATCATCCCGGTACCTTTCTCCACGGTGAGCGCGCCGTCGGCTGCCGGTAGCTCCGCGCTCCCGGTCTCGCTCATGCGCCTGGATCCGAGGCTGCATCTGGCGCAGTTGGCCGCCCTGCGCGCGCGCACCTACACCGGCAACGGCCGCAACCTGTTTCACTTCGGCGCCGCTCCCCCTCCGCCGGTGCCCTTGGCGGTACGTAACGCCGCCGCAGCACGCATGGCCGCCTTGGCCGCCCGCCGCCGCGCCGTTCCCAGCGGCCCCCCGCCGCCGCCTTCGATGCCGCTGACCTTCTACGGCTACGCCCAAATGTCCGGCCTGCCGGAAAGGATCTTCCTGCATTTTGGCCAGGACAGTTACGTCGTCACCCAGGGCGCCATCGTGGCCAAGCGTTACGAGATCGTCAGCATCGGCAAAGTCGCCGTGCGCGTGCGCGACCTGTCCACGCATGCGGTCCAGGAAGTGCCCTTGCAGCGGCCCGCGCCCGGGCAGTAGGTACAATCAAGGGAATGCACGAGCACCCGATTGCCGGCCGCGCGCCCCTGGCCTATCAAAACGAGACCTTTCTCAATACCCCCGACGCCCGTCCGCTGCGCATTCTGGCCGAGTATGCCGAGCCGCTGGCGCGCCTGCGCCGCGAGAACATTCAGGACACGATTGTCTTCTTCGGTTCGGCCCGCGTGCTGAGCCTCGAGGCGGCCCAGGCCAAGCTGAGAGCGGCGGCGCCCGCGGAACGTCCCGCGGTCGAGCGGGAGCTCGCCATGGCCACCTACTTCGAGGGCGCGCGCGAGCTGGCGCGCCGTCTCACGATCTGGTCGGAAGCCCTGCCCAGCCGCCGCCGCCGTTTCGTGATCTGCTCGGGCGGAGGCCCCGGCATCATGCAGGCGGCGAATCTGGGGGCGCACCAGGCCGGCGGCAAAACCGTGGGCTTCAACATCCGCCTCCCCTTCGAGCAGATCCCCAATCCCTACATCACCCCCGCGCTGAATTTTGAGTTTCACTACTTCTTCATGCGCAAGTTCTGGTTCGCCTACCTGGCCAAGGCGCTGGTGGCCTTTCCCGGCGGGTTCGGCACGCTCGATGAGTTGTCGGAAATTCTGACCTTGGCGCAGACGCAAAAGCTCAGCAAGAAGATGGTCATCGTGCTCTACGGCCGCGACTATTGGCGGCAGATCGTGAACTTTGATGCCCTGGTCGAGCACGGTATGATCGCCGCCGAGGACCTCGAATTGTTCCACTTTGCCGACACCCCGGAAGAAGCCTTTACCTACCTGACCACTCAGCTCGACGCCCTGTACTTGCGCCCGGCTCCCCCCGACGAAGAGGCTCCGCAGATCTCCCACACCCGCGTCTAGAGCAAAACCAGCGTAAATGCGTACGCTTCGGGAACGCGCGTGCGGCTTTTCCTGATGTCAAAGCCGCAGGCGGCATGTTCCGCCGGGCTACAGCGGGGCTGGTTTTGCCCTGAGCCGCCGTTCCGGCGGTACGCGCGCCTGCCGTAAAATTGGAGGGTGGCGACGAAAGCGCAGTTGGCGGGCATCGGGCCGCGCGCGCGCGCGGAGTTCGACCTGCTGCTGGCGCGCGTCGAAGCCAGCCGCCCCCTCGACGATCTCCAGCTTCTGGAGCGCGCCTTCACCTTTGCCGCGCGGCTGCACCGCAACCAGCGCCGGCTCTCCGGCGAAGCCTTCATCCTGCACCCGCTGGCGGTGGCTTCGGTGCTGGCGGAAATGGACATGGACGCGGTCTGCATCGCCGCCGGCCTCCTGCACGACGCCATCGAGGACACGCCGGCCACCAGCGAGCAGGTGCGTCAGGAGTTCGGTGCCACCGTAGCCCACCTGGTCGAGGGCGTCACCAAAATTGACCGCATCGAGTTCCAGGGGCCGTTCCGCAATGACGTCCGCCAGGCGGAAAACATGCGCAAGATGCTGCTGGCGATGGTGGACGACATCCGCGTCATCCTCATCAAGCTCGCCGACCGGCTGCACAACATGCGCACCCTGCAGCACCTGGAGCCGGCGCGGCAGCAGGCGATTGCCCGCGAAACCATGGACATTTATGCCCCCTTGGCGCACCGGCTGGGCATGGGCAAAATGCGCGGCGAGCTGGAGGACCTGGCCTTCGGCTACCTGGAACCGTCCGCCTACGCGCGCATCCAGGCGGCGGTGGAAAGCCGCCGTGCCGGGGGCGAGGAATTTCTGCGCGGCGTGCAGCAGCGGGTGCTGCCCGC
Organism: Terriglobales bacterium; assembly: GCA_050745525.1. Taxonomy (GTDB): domain Bacteria; phylum Acidobacteriota; class Terriglobia; order Terriglobales; family SCQP01; genus SCQP01. The sequence continues at coordinate 10,505 of JBOGKL010000427.1, forward strand.
TCTGGGTGAGCATGAAATTCCGGCCCGCGTCGAAGGGCGCATCAAGCGCAACTACAGCATCTACCAGAAGCTCGAACGCCAGCACATTGACGTGGACCAGGTCTACGACTTGCTGGCGCTGCGCATCGTTACCGACTCGGTGCGCAACTGCTACGCCGTGCTCGGTGTCATCCACAGCGTCTGGACGCCGGTGCCCGGGCGCATCAAGGACTTCATCGCCACCCCGCGACCCAACATGTACCGCAGCCTGCACACCTCCGTCATAGACGGCAGCGGGCAGCCGTTCGAGGTGCAGATCCGCACCGAGGAAATGCACCGCATGGCGGAGGAAGGCATCGCCGCCCACTGGAAATACAAGGACGGGGTCTCACCCGCCGCACCCGGCGCCGACGATGAGCGCCTGCGCTGGCTGCGCCGCCTGATTGAGTGGCAGCGCGATATCGCCGACCCGGCCGAGTTTCTGGCCATGCTCAAGGTGGATTTGGCGCCGGAGGAGATTTACGCCTTCACCCCGCGCGGACAGGTGATTGCGTTGGG
>JBOGKL010000428.1:0-4965 GCA_050745525.1 Terriglobales bacterium
CATTGACGGGCGCGGGCCCCGGCGCGTGGAAGGCGACACTGGCGCCTTCGCCGCCGCGCTTCCCGCTGCTGCGCCAGGCCAGCGATGCTGATTTTGCTCTAGTGCAACGTAATCGCGAAGCAGGTGCCGGAGGGCGCGCTGGTGCAGCTCTTCACCCGGATCCGGCCGCCATGGGCGCGCACCAGTTCGGCCGTGACCCACAGACCCAATCCCGTCCCCTTGCCGCCCTTGGTGGTCAGAAACGGCTCGAACATCCGCGCCCGCACCGGGCCGGCAATACCGGCGCCGTTGTCGCCCACCAGCAGCCGCACGCCCGTGCCCGCATCGTAGCTGGCCAGCGCAACCCGGCCGCCGCCGGCCGCCGCATCCACCGCGTTGCCAAGCAGGTTGATCAACACCTGCCGCAAATCGCCGGGCTGGAGCACGGGCCGGCGCTGGGCGCGCAGCCGTGTCCGCAACTGCACGTGCTTGCCCCGTGCGCGCTCCTCCATCAGTTCCAGTGCGCTGAGGCAGACCGCATTCACATCCGTGGCCACGGGCGCCTGTTCGTTTCGGTACAGCCCGAGCGTGGCCTGAACAATATGGCAGACTCGGTCCAGTTCCGCCCGCCCGGTGCGCACCAGCCCGGCGAGGCGGGCGCGATCCGGCGGTTGGGCTTCCAGCAGCGCGCCGATCGCGTACAGCGCGTTCCCGATCGCCCCCAGCGGATTGTTGATCTCGTGCGCGATGGTGGCCGCCGCTCGCCCCGCCGTGGCCAGCTTCTCCGATGTCAGGAGCGAGTCCAGCAGGTGCCGCTCGTTGGAGACGTCGTGCAGCTCGAGCACGCCCGCCCCCGGATTCTGGACGTCATTGGGTTCACGCTTCCGCAGTGGCTGTGCCTGCCAGCGCACGGCGAAATAGCTGCCGTCCTTGCGCCGGAACAAATCTTCTCCGCTGGCCGCATGCCCGTTCCGCAGGGCGCAGTCAATCGGACAGTCGGCGCGCTGGTACGTCCCGCCTGACTGCCGGATCTGGTGCAGCACGTTGTGCAGATTCTGCCCCATCAGCTCGCGGACGGTATAGCCGCTGATGGCTTCCAGGGCCGGATTGACATACACAACACGCTGATGGGCGTCCACCAGCGCCAGCGCCGCCGAGGTGTGTCCCAGCAGATCCAGCCGCGAAGCCAGCAGTTCTTCGGCCCGCTTGCGCGCGGTCACGTCCTCCAGGCAGCACACAATGCGCAAGCCGCGCGGGGTCTCGGCAACATTGGCGCTCGCTGCCGCCGTGCGCGTTTCCCGCCCCATGCCGGTCAGCTCGAACTCCATGCGCAGCAGCGGCTGCCGGCTCTCCGCCACCTGCCGCAGCGCCTGCTGCAGCGCCGGCTCGTCCCACCGTGCGTTCGCCACTCGCGCCAGCGGCCGGCCCAGCGTGGTCTGCGGATCGGCATGGAAGCTGCGGTAAAAGGCCCGGTTTGCGCGGAGCACCTGCAACTCCGGCCTCAATACCAGCGTGGGAACGCAGAGCGCGTCCACGACGCTGGAAAGGAGATCCTCCTGCTGACCCATCCATGCTCTGACAAAATGGATTTGCTGGTTGAGGGCCTGCAATTCTTGGTTGGCGCTTTCGATTTCCAGTCGCCGGGCCTGTAGTTCCGCTTGCGTCTCCCGCCACTCCAGTGCCGACCGCTGCCGGCCGCGCCGCGCCCCCATACCTGCTTCGATGCCGCGCGCATCCAACCTGGTGATGTCGCCGGCCAAAGTGCTGGTTGTGGATGACGAGTCCAGCCTGTTGGAGACCACGGCGGTGATTCTGCAGGCCAACGGCTTTGAACCGATCACGGCTTCGACGGTGCCGGATGCCCTCGTCCATGTGCGGGAGGAACCTCTGCACGCCCTGCTCGCCGACCTGAGCATGCCGGGCGACGGCCGCTCCGTCATCGCCGCCATGCGTGCGCGGCACCCGAGCGCGCTGATCGTCGTCATCACCGGGCACATTCTTCCGGAGGCGATATCGCCGGAAGTGCACACGCTCGCCGACGCCATTCTGTTCAAACCGGTGGACATTCCCCGGTTGCTGGAGTTGCTGCACGCGCATCGGCCGCCGGCGGCGTAGGCGCCGCGAGCCGGGGGTGGAGGGGGGATTGGCGGGCTTGGAGAGCGGAGCGCGGGGCGGCAGGCGCGTTGGGTGACTGCGATCCGAAGAACGCGTGCCCTGCTTCGCTAAAGCTTCGCAGGGCAATTTCGCGCGCGGAGCGCGCGAAATTGGTGGAGCTGAGGGGGTTCGAACCCCTGACCTCTTCCATGCCATGGAAGCGCGCTCCCAACTGCGCCACAGCCCCACTTTCGCTTCGATGCCCATTATATGCCAGGGACGGTATAATCGGGTGTGCCCGAGCGCGATCCCGGCGGCTGCCGTTTCATTTTTGTAACCGGCGGGGTGGTTTCCTCTCTCGGCAAAGGGCTGGCCGCGGCCGCAATTGGCGCCTTGCTCGAAAGTCGCGGCCTGCGCGTGGCGTTGCTGAAGTTTGATCCTTACCTCAACGTCGACCCGGGCACGATGAGCCCGTTTCAGCACGGGGAAGTCTTTGTCACCGACGATGGTGCGGAAACGGACCTTGACCTCGGGCATTATGAGCGCTTCACCTCTGCCCCACTGAGCCGGCTGAATAACGTCACCGCCGGACGCATCTACGAGACCATCCTGGCCAAAGAGCGGCGCGGCGATTATCTGGGCAAGACGGTGCAGGTGATTCCACACGTCACCAACGAGATCAAGGCCGCCATCCGGCGCCTGGCCGCAGGCAGCGGCGAGACGCGCCCCGATGTCGTCATTGTCGAAATTGGGGGTACGGTGGGCGACATCGAGTCGCTGCCGTTTTTGGAGGCCATCCGCCAGATGCGGCAGGAGGTGGGCCGTGAGAACGCCATCTTCGTGCATCTCACGCTGGTGCCCTATATCGCCGCCGCCGGCGAGCTGAAAACAAAGCCCACGCAGCACTCCGTGCGCGAGCTGCGCGAGATCGGCATCCAGGCCGATCTGGTACTGTGCCGCACCGACCGCTATCTGTCGCAGGAGTTGCGCGCCAAGATCGCGCTGTTTTGCAACGTGGCGGAAGAGGCGGTGATCACCGCCAAGGATGCCGCCAGCGTCTATCAGGTCCCGCTGCTGCTGGGCGAACAGGGGCTCGACGCGCTGGCGCTGCGCTATCTGCATATGGACGCGCCGCCGGCGGATCTGCGGCGGTGGCGCGAGCTGCTGGCGCGCCTCGACCATCCGCAGGGCGAGGTTCGCATTGCCGTGGTGGGCAAGTACGTCGAGTACGAGGATAGCTACAAGAGCCTGAAAGAGGCGCTGGTGCATGCGGCCCTGGCGCATCAGTTGCGCCTGCACATTGACTGGATCGAGAGCGAAAGCCTGGAAAACTCCGGACGCGACGAGGTGCACGCGCGCCTGGCCGGCGCCGACGGGGTTCTGGTGCCGGGCGGGTTCGGGACGCGCGGTATCGCCGGGATGCTCGAGGCCATCCGCTATGCGCGTGAATCGGGCACGCCGTTTTTCGGCATCTGCCTGGGCATGCAGTGCGCGGCGATCGAGTTCGCGCGCCATGCCGCCGGACTGCCGCAGGCCGACAGCAGCGAGTTCGACCCGGCCACGGCGCAACGGGTGATCTACAAGCTGCGCGAGTTGCTGGGCGTGGAAGAGATGGGCGGGACCATGCGCCTGGGCTCCTGGCCCTGCCGCCTCGAAGCCGGCTCGCGCGCCGCCGCCGCCTACGGCACGCTCGACATTGACGAGCGCCATCGTCACCGCTACGAAGTGAACCGGGAGTACGAGCCGGCGCTGGCCGCCGCAGGCATGTACGTCACCGGGCGCAGTCCCGATGCCGTCTATGTCGAGGTGGTCGAGGTTCCCGCGCATCCCTGGTTTTTGGGCTGCCAGTTTCACCCCGAGTTCAAATCCCGCCTGCTGGCGCCGCACCCGCTCTTCGCCGCCTTCGTCGGCGCCGCCCACGCCGCATCGCTAAGGACAAAAGCGCAGTGTTCTTCATCGCCGGTCCCTGCGTAATTGAATCCGAGGCACATGCGCTCGGCCTGGCCGCCGAGCTGGCGCGGCGCGCGCGCGCGCGGCAGGTGCGGCTGATCTTCAAGGCCAGCTACGACAAGGCCAACCGCTCGAGTGGCGCCTCGTTCCGCGGGCCGGGGCTGCGCGAGGGCCTGCGCGTGCTGGCGGAAGTGAAGCGCCGCTTCGGCCTGGAAATTCTCACCGACGTACACCAGCTCAGCGAGGTTGAGCCGGCCGCCGAGGTCGCCGATATTCTGCAAATCCCGGCTTTTCTATGCCGGCAGACGGATCTGATTCAGGCGGCGGCCGCCAGCGGGCGCATCGTCAACATCAAAAAAGGCCAGTTCATGGCCCCTTGGGATATGCGCGGCGCTCTGGAGAAGGCGCGCGCCGCCCGCCCCGACGCCTCCGTCTGGCTCACCGAACGCGGCACCAGCTTCGGCTACAACAACCTGGTCGTGGACATGCGCTCGCTCGCCGTGTTGCGCGAGTTGGGCGTGCCGGTGATCTTCGACGTGACCCACAGCCTGCAACTTCCCGGCGCCGCCGGCAGTTGCAGCGGCGGGATGCCCCAGTACATTGAGCTTTTGGCTCGCGCCGGGGTTGCCGCCGGCGTGGACGGGCTCTTCCTCGAGACACACGAGAACCCGGCGCAGGCGCTCTCTGACGGCGCCAACGCGTTGCCGCTCGCCCGGCTCGACGGCCTGCTCGATCAGGTGCTGGCGGTGGATGCCGCCGTCCAGCGCTTTATGCCTGCACGCGGCTGACGTTCTCCGCCTGCGGCCCCTTTTTCCCCTCCGTGATGTCGAACTCTACCTCGTCGCCCTCCTGCAGCGACTTGTACCCTTCCTGGGTGATCGCCGAATAGTGGACGAACACGTCGTCGCCTCCTTCCCGGCCGATAAACCCATAGCCCTTAAC
>JBOGKL010000429.1:0-6204 GCA_050745525.1 Terriglobales bacterium
CAACCACCTGCTCGCGCGTCTTCCCCTGCGCCAGAATCACCTCCGCCGCCCCCTGCCTTACACCGCGGTGATGATCCACGCGTGCAAACCCCAAATCCTCGAACGGCCACTGCCGCAGCAGCTCACAGGCTTCTTCCGCGGCAACCTCCCGCCGCGCCACCCGCTCCATCAGCGCCCTAAGTGTCTCCCGATCCACACCTTATTGTGTCACCGCCGCAGGCGGTGGCGCCCTGCGCAGCGCGCAGCGCGAAGCAGGGCATCCCTCTTCTGTCGCGGGTCGCAGCGCCCCCCGCCAATGCTAAAGTAATCCCGTGCCTCGCGCGTTAACCTTGAGCCTCGCCCTGACCGGGGCTAGCGGTGCCGCCCTGGCGCGCACCCTGCTCGATCAGCTCGACCAGGACGCCCGCGTCGCCCACGTCGATCTCGTCGTCTCCCCTCACGGCCTGCGCGTGGCCAACGAAGAAATCCACCTCCCCGAAGGCGCGCTCGCCCAGCTCCCCGAGCGCCTCCTCGGCCGTGCCAGCCTGAAAATCCAGGTCCACGACAACCGCGACATTGGCGCGAGCATGGCCAGCGGCTCCTATCCCTGCGACGGCATGATCATCGCCCCCTGCAGCATGGGAACCTGCGCCGCCATCGCCCACGGCCTGGCCGATTCCCTCATCGAGCGCGCCGCCGACGTCTGTCTCAAGGAGCGCCGCAAGCTCCTTCTGGTCATCCGCGAATCCCCCCTCAACCGCATCCACCTGCAAAACCTGCTCACCCTGCACGACGCCGGCGCGACCATTTATCCCCTCACGCCGGCCTTTTACGACCGTGCCTCCACGGCCGACGCCATGTTGCTGCAGTTCGCCTCCCGCCTGCTCGAGCAGGTGGGTTTATTCCAGCCCCACGCCTTTCACTGGAAAGGCTCGGAGCGGCGCGACGCATGAGTTCCCTCGCCGCCACCGACGCCGAATCCAACAAGAAGAGGAAGACACCTACCGTGACTGTCTTTCTGCTGATCCTGATCGCCGTCGGATTAGAGGTAGCCGGCCAGCTCCTCTACAAGTCCGGCATCAACCGCATGCCCGGCATGACCGGCTCCCCGTTCAGCTCCTGGGCGCTGGCCATCTTCGCCTGGGAGGCGCTCCGCAACTGGCGCGTGCTGCTAGGGATTGCCATCTACTGCGCCCAGGCCGCGGTCTGGTGGGGTGTGCTCTCGAAGGTGGACCTCACCTACGCCTTCCCGCTCACCAGCCTGAGCTACGTCGTCCTGCTCGGCGCCTCGCGCATCTTCTTGAAGGAGCACATCTCGACCCAGCGCTGGCTGGGCACCGTCGCCGTCGTCTTCGGCGTCTACCTGATCACGCGCACCACGCCGCTCACGATACCGCACCATCTATTCCGCAGGCGCCCGGGTTAGTCTCCGGCGCGGCAACCGCCTCCTCCGGAATCAGCACCCACGCCACAAAGTAGGCAATCACCCCCAGCACGAACGCGAACAGCACGGTAATCACGGCCCACAGCACCCGCACCAGCAACGGGTCCATATCCAGCGAGTTGGCAAACGCCAGGCATACTCCGGCGAGCTTGCGCCCCGTGCGCGGCCGCACCATCGGCCGATGCCGCTGTGGCGCCGTCCGTGCCGGATTCGCCCTCCCGCACTTACAACAAAAAGCCCCGTGCAATTCCGTTCCGCAGCCGTTGCAGTACATGCGCTTACCATACGCCTTCGCGCCCGGTCTGGTTCCCATTAGGAGTTATGCTTAAGCCATGTCCTCGCCAACGGGCCACTCTGCCCCCCTGTGCAGGTGGCTGTTCGGGTGTGCCGCCATCTTGTGCCTGATGACGCTCGGTCTCGCGGCGCAGGGCAAACAGCAAATTCCCCTCATCCGCTCCAACACCACCATAGTGGATATCCCCGTCCTGGTCCTCGGCAAAGATGGCCAGCCCATGCAGGAGCTGAGCCAATCCGCCTTCGCCGTCTACGACGACGGCCGCCTGCAGCACGTCTCCGGTTTTGACCACGCCATGCGTCCCCTCTCGGTGGCCATCATCGTGGATACCTACAATTGGAGCGCCATTGACCAAGCCAAGCGCGCTGCGCGTCTGATCAGCGACATGGTGGTCGGTGCGCAGGGCGAGGCGGGCATTTACGTCCCCGGCCCGCAAGCGCGTTGCATTCTCCCCTTCACCAGCGATACCAACCGCATCGCCAACGTCCTCCAGCATCTCACGCTCTCTCCGGCCGCCCCCGAGGGCGGCGGCTCTATCACCGCGCCCTTGAACTTGGCCATGCTGACGCTGCACCGCCAGCCTCGGGCGCGCGAGCGCGCGGCGCTGGTAATCAGCAGTTCCGATGCCGGCGGCACGGGCGCCGAGGCCCTCCTGGCCAGCGGCATGAGTGAAGCCATCCCCATCTTCCGCATCGAGCCCAACCAGCCCGCCAACGCACCCCAGCACGTCAACCCCGACACCCCGGCCACGCGCGGTGAAGGACAAGGCAGCCAGCGCGAGCAGCATCCGGCCTCTCCCATGGACAGCCGCGGCCAGCCCAACTCTGCTCCCGGCATGAACCTCGACCTCGGCGGCCTGCTTGGCGCCATGGCCGGACTGGCCGGCAAGGTCGTCGCCCCGCACCATCTGAACTACGTCTTCTACACCGGAGGAGTAAGCTACTCGCCCGGCAACGACCACTCCTTTGACCAGCGCCTCTCGCTTATTGGCGAGGAGATGCGTTCGTTCTATCACATCTTCTACTCCCCCAACGACCTCACTCCCCAGGCCGCCTTGCACGCTGTTACCGTGCAACTCGAACTTCCGAAAACCGCCAACGCCGGCCGCGTCTCCTACCGCCGCACCTACGTCGGCATCCGGCCCCACTGAGCGATGCCTGGTCGCCGGTTCCCACGCGGTCCCGGCCCAGGGTCCGGAGAAGACTCTGTGGAAGGGGCGAGATGCACGCGGCGCGAGGCCGCAGGGAGCGACGGCGCGGAGCGTATAGGTGCATACGTGACGAGCCGGAGCGACCGAGAACGAAGCGCCGCGCCGCAGATCGCCCCGCCCCGCTCCGTCGCCGGCGCCTCGGGCGCGCCCCGCCCCCCCGCCCACGTGCGCGGCATGTTCGACCGCATCGCGCCCACCTACGACCGCGCCAATCACATCCTCTCCCTTTCCGTGGATCGCTACTGGCGCTGGCGCACCGTCCGCCTTATGCGCCCGCTCCTGTCGTCGCCGGCTCCCCGTGTCCTCGACATCTGCTGCGGCACCGGCGATTTCGCCTTGGCGCTCCTCGGCGGCCTGCCCGGCGCGCGCATAGCCGGCGCCGACTTCAGCGGCGCCATGCTCGATAGAGCACGAGAGAAATCTTCCGCCCTCTCCTGGCTGCAAGCCGACGCCATGCGCCTCCCCTATCCCGACGGCTCTCTCGACGCCATCGCCAGCGCCTTCGGCTTCCGCAACCTCCCCGACTACCGAGCCGCGCTCGCCGAGTTTCATCGCTGTCTCCGTCCCGGCGGCGTCCTGGCGATACTAGAAATCTCTCGCCCAGTGGTCCCGCTCCTGCGCCAGCTCTATCCGTTCTACTTCGAGCGCGTCCTGCCCCTTCTCGGCGGCTGGATCTCCGGTCAACCCTCCGCCTACCGCTACCTTCCCGATTCCGTCTCCCGCTTCCCCTCCCCGCCCCTCCTCGTCGCCTGGATGAAAGATTGCGGTTTCACCTCCGCCCGCTTCCACCGTTTCGCCGGCGGCATCGCCGCCCTGCATTTGGCGGTGAAGTAGCCCTCACAATTCTGAACGGCGCTACTGCCCTGTGGAAGGGGCGAGATGCAAGCGCCGCAAGGACGCAGGGAGCGAGGGCGAGGGAGCGTACATGGAAGTACGTGACCGAGCCTGAGCGACCGAGGACGCAGCGCCGCGCCGCATATCGCCCCGCCCCGCTATACTCGAAAGGTGAACTTTCTTGTCTGTCTGAAGCAGGTGCCCGCCAAGGACGCCCCGCTCAAGCTTGCCCCCGACTCCCGCTGGATACGCGACGATGTGACCTATGAAACCAACGAGCCCGACGCCTTCGCCCTGGAAGCGGCCCTGCGTCTGAAGGAGGCTCACGGCGGCGAGGTCGTGGCGCTGACCGTCGGTCCGGCGCGCGCCGCCCAGGTCCTGCGCGAGGCGCTGGCCAAGGGCGCTGATCGCGCCATCCATGTCGAGGGCTCCGAAGCGGTGCAGCTCGATGCCTACGCCGCCGCCGAAGCCATCACCCGCGCCATTGCCGGGCAGTCCTTCGATCTCGTCTGCACCGGCCTGCAGGCCGACGACGACGGATTCGGCCAGACCGGCGTCATCGTCGCCGAACTGCTCGGCGCCCCGCACGCCACCATCATCATGCACGTCGAACCCTCCGGCGAGAAACGCATCAAGGTCAAGCGCGAACTCGAAGGCGGCAACTTCCAGTGGGTCGAGATGCCCACCCCGGCGGTGCTCACCATCCAGAGCGGCATCCACAAACTTCGCTACGCCACGCTCATGGGCATCAAGCAAGCCAAGAACAAGCCGCTCGCCCACACCACACTCGAGGAGCTCGGCGTGCAGCCCTCGCTCAATCGCCAGGTCCTGCATCAGCTCTTCGTGCCCGCCAAGAGCAAGGGCACCACGCGCATCCCCGGCTCGCCCAAGGAGCAAGCTGCCGCCCTGTTACAGCATCTGCGCCAGCAGGCGCACGTTCTCTAGCCATGCAACCCATCCTCGTCATCACCGAACAGAAGATCACCGCCGCCGGCAAGCTGAACCCCGCATCTTTTGAGGCCGTCGCCGCGGCGCAGCAGTTGGGCCAGTCGCTTTCCGCCCCCGTCGTCGCCGTCGTCCTGGGTGCCGACGATGCCGCCGACTCCGCCATGGCCGCCGAATGCGCCCGCTACCAGCTCGCCCGCGTCGTCCGCGCGCGCCACGAACTGCTGGCGCAGTACGCCCCTGACGTTTGGGTGCAGGCGCTGCAGCAGGTAATTGCGAGCGTCCGTCCCGCCTACGTCCTGCTCCCGCACACCTACCAAGTCCGCGACTACGCCCCGCAGTTGGCGACGCGATTGGGCGCGGGGCTGATCAGCGACGTCACCGGCTTCAACCTCTCCGGCGGCGAAGTTCGTTGTCACCGCCCCATGTTCCAGGGCAAGTGGACGGCCGAAGTGGGCTTCGCCCCCTCCGATGCCGCCGAGGCCGCCCCCGGCTTCCTCACCCTCCAGATCGGGGCTTTTCGTGGGGACCAGGCGGCTCTCGCCTCCGCTCCTGTCGCCATCGAAGACCTCACCGTCTCGCCCCAGCCCTCGCGTCTCTCGGCCGGAGAAATCTTCCAGGAGGCCAAGCACGCCGTCGATCTCACCCAAGCCCTCATCATCGTCTCCGTCGGCCGCGGCATCAAGGAACCGAAAAATCTCGACCTCGTGCGCGAGCTGGCCGCCGCCATGGGCGCCGAACTGGCCGCCTCGCGCCCCATCTGCGACGCCGGCTGGCTCCCCATGGATCGTCAGATCGGCTCCTCCGGTCAGACCGTCGCCCCCAAGCTCTACGTCGCCGTCGGCATCTCCGGCGCCATCCAGCATCTCGTCGGCATGAAGGGCTCGCGCACCATCGTCGCCATTAATAAGGATCCCGAAGCCCCCATTTTCGAGGTGGCCGACTACGGCATCGTGGGCAATCTCTTCGACGTCGTGCCCGCCCTGATCGCCGCGCTCAAGGAAAACCCGGCCTAGCCCCGTCCCCCGCCAGAGTCCATGGACACCATCGAACATCCGCACATGCAAGCCGATGTCGTGATCGTGGGCGCCGGCCCCGCCGGTCTCGCCTGCGCCCTGCATCTGGCGCGTCTCATAGACCGCTACAACGCCGGCCAGCCCCAAGGCGCGCTTTCGAAAGACAACATATTCCTGCTCGAGAAAGGCCGCGCCATCGGCGCCCACCAGCTCAGCGGCGCGGTCATGGACCCGCGCGGCCTGCTCGAACTCGAGCCCGGCTTCGCCTCCGATGCCGAGCTGGCCGCCACGCCCGTCCACGACGACGCGCTTCTGGTGATGGGCCCCCGTGGCGCCTTCCGCTCGCCGCTTACCCCTCCCCCGCTTCACAACCACGGCAACTACGTCATCTCGCTGAATCGCCTCGCGCAATGGTTGGGCGCCAAGGTGGAGGCCGCCGGAATCAACCTCTTCACCGCCTTTGCCGGCTCCAAGCTCCTCT
>JBOGKL010000430.1:0-4188 GCA_050745525.1 Terriglobales bacterium
AAAAGACGTGGGTTGTTGCACTCGCGAACGTTGCATTCGTTCCGAGGTGGCGCTAGCTGTCACCTCGCAACAACCACCTTGCCGCAATCCGAATACCATACTGCCGCTGGCGTGGCGTGTTTCCAAGTCTTTGATAATAAAGGAGATAATAAATAGCGGCTTGGAACTGGCCACCCTGGGTGTGCAAATCAATGCACTATCCTGCCCACTGCTCGAAACCCTAAGGTGCGTAGCCGTTCGCGTTTGAGGTGGATTGGCCTTGCAATCGCGTTGCATGGCTATTGGCGCAGCGAATAGGCTGTATCCGGACGGGTTACCATCGATGGCGGTCCCGCCCGGGCTGGTCGGCGGCGCCGACGTGCATATTCAGTGCACGCGCCCAGCCCGTGATTTGCCTAAATCGCCGTGTCTAACCTAATTGAATTGAATTGATTGGAATTTTCGTGACACACGGTTGATGTGCCCATGCGCGTAGAGCCAACGATAGCACTTCAAAATTTTGGCGCAACTTTGAGAGCCATTGGACGGGTTGAGTCGGCCGCGATTTCGGCACAATTCCGGAGCAACCGGGTTGGGCGAGTATTGGCACGGACATGGCAATGCGGACGGCACAGGCACTGGTGCTGAGCCCCTGGCAAATCTCAGCTTGGATGAGGTAGCTGACCGAAAGGTTATCGGAGATCGAGGCGGTAGTTGGGGCATACTAGCTAGCCGTCCGGGACCGGCTGGTTGAGTTCGTATCGCGGGCGGCGCGCTCCCGCCCAATGATTCTGGCGCGGCCCCAGCGGTTGACCTGCCATTGGGCACGTCAACGGCGCCGGTCGGGGACCGAGGAGCTGCCGACCGTGCGAGCCTCAGTGGGGTTCGCACCGCAGTGGTACGAGCGTTGCGGCGAAGCTGCGCTGGGGCCCACGCGCACAAGAAATGGGGTGCGCTGGTAAGCACTTTCCCTTAGGGCCACATGGAATTTATTCCTGTGTAGCGGGAAGAATGTCGGGTCGCGAGCGTCGCTGCGGTTGCGCTCGCGGCGGCGGATGGGCACAAAGCCTTTGGGCACAGGGCGCGGCCGGGCGGGTGCCGGAGTGGTATGCTACGTGCTCGGAATTCTCGCGTGCGTCTAAGCTGCCTACGACCGGGACGGGCCAGAATTTGCCGAGACTGACGGGGCAGCTTACGCGGCCTTCCACTCGGCCGGGGCGCGAGGACGATTGGGGCGTGTATTTGCCATGAGAGTCGTGTTCTGGGTCTCGGCGGTGCTCGCCTTCTATACCTTTCTCGGCTACCCACTTTTGCTTTTTGTCCGTAGCCGCTGGAAAGCGCGCCCGGTGCGTAGGGGCGAGCTTCAGGTTCCGATCTCGATTGTCCTCGCCGTCCGCAACGAGCAGGACGCACTGCCGCTCAAATTGGCCAACCTCCTCAGCCTCGATTATCCCGCCGGGCTGTGCGAGATTATCGCCGTGTCGGACGGTTCGAGCGACGCAACCGACGCCATCCTGGCTCGCGCCGCTGGCGCACGCCTGCGAGTTCTCACCTTACCGCAGCCCCAGGGCAAGGCGGTGGCGCTGAACCGCGGGGTCGAGGCCGCCGGCGGCGAGATTGTGGTTTTTACCGACGCCCGGCAGCGCATCGAGCCGGATGCCATTCGGCATCTCGTCAATAATTTTGCCGACCCGTCGGTGGGTGCGGTGAGCGGTGAGCTCATACCGGATGGCGAGGGCGCCGGACGCGGCCTGGGCGTGTACTGGCAACTGGAGAAGAAGGTGCGGCAAGCGGCACGGCCGCCTTTTTCTGGACGCCCTCCCGCTGGTCGGGCTGCGGCCGCAATTCGCTTGGCGGCAACGCGCGCCCGCTCTGCTCAGGGCGCGTCCAAGTTGCCTCGTTGGGAGAGCGCCGGCGGCTCCGCCATCGGCGCCACCGGCGCGCTCTATGCGGTCCGGCGGTCACTGCTCACGCCGCTGCCCGCGGGCACAATCCTCGACGATCTCTACCTGCCCATGCACGTGGTCCGGCAGGGCAGGCGGGTGCTTTTCGAGCCGCGGGCGAGGGCGCATGACGAGCTCGCCGATTGGCGGCATGAGTTTCGCCGGAAAGTCCGCACGCTGACCGGGAATTATCAGTTATTGCGTCTCGCCCCCTGGCTGCTCACCCGCGCCAACCCGGTGCGCCTCGCCTACCTCAGCCACAAGCTGCTGCGCCTGCTGGTCCCCTTCGCCTTGGTCGCGCTACTACTGTCCGCCGCAGCCATCCGGGGACTGTTTTACCGGGTGGCGTTGGGCCTGCAATGTGGTTGCTATGGCGCCGCCTTACTCGGGCGCCGGTGCAGGAAAGTGTTCCTGATCGGCCGGTTGGCGGAGGTCTCCCGGTCATTCGTGCTGCTGAATGCGGCGGCGGCGGTGGCGTTTTTCTATTTCGTGAGCGGCAAGCGGGACGTCTGGGCGCGGTGAAGGGCGCCGCCGGGCCGGTGAAGCTGCTCAGCTTCGCGGGCGCCGCTTGCACAGTGGAGATTATGTGGGGCCAGTTGTAGCCGGGGGAGTAGAAGCAATATGGATGACCGGTTGAACATGTGGAAGGTTTGGCTAAAGCTTTTGAGCCGATGTGCCGTTAAGCGGTCAGGGTCGGCCGAGCCTTGCTCGGCTGACCTCGAGGCTTTATGGCAAACCCAATGGGACTTCGGCACGTCAGGAAAGACCTCACAGCAGGCGAGTCGGCCGGCATCCCCGGCCATTGGACGGGCGCGGAGGCTACGGTGGGCGTACTGCTGCTAGCACTTGGGCTGCTCGGATTGCAGTTCTGCGGCGGTGGTGGGCACGTGGCCCCACCGGCTTCGCCGCCGCCCGCGGCCAATGCCGCCCCGCAGATAGCGATCACCACGTCGTCGTTGCCGGATGCCACGGGCGGCGCCGTCTATGATGCCTCGTTGGATGCCAGCGGCGGGGTTGCCCCGTTAACCTGGGCAGTTTCCAGTGGGGCGCTCCCGACGGGGGTTACCATGAGCTCGGCCGGAGTGGTCAGCGGCGTCCCGCGGGCCTCGGGCGCCTTCCAATTCACCGCGCGGGTCAGCGACTCAGCCCCATCGCCGAATAGCAACACCGCTCAGCTTACGCTGGACGTGAGCTCGTCGGCTCTGTCGCTTTCGCTGCCCCGGGTCAACGCCGCAACGCAGGGGATCGCCTATACCGATGGCGACGATAAAGACGGGGCGGCTACCGGTGGCGCCGTCGTGGAGATTTCCGGTGGGACCGGCCCTTATACCTGCTCACTGACCAGCGGCTCGCTCCCGAGCGGCATGACCATGGCGGCGGTCACGCCCGCGGTCTACCCCGACAGGTTGTGCGTCGTGTCCGGGACGCCCGCGCAGGCGGGTGAGTTCCCGCTCACCATCGAGGTGCAGGATGCTGCACTAAACACGTCTTTCCAGACAGCGACCTTCACGGTGCGGAGTTCGAGCCTGCCCGTCATCAGCAACGTCACGGCGACCTCAGTTTCTTCAAGCTCGGAAACGCTCAGTTGGACCACGAATGTCCCCGCAGCCAGCAAGGTCTGCTACACCGAAGACTACGACGTGAGCCAATGCACCCCAGAAACCGACACCGCGGGGGTGACGGCGCATGCGGTCACGCTCACCGGGCTGTGGCAGAACTGGGCTTATTCGTGGTACATCGAATCGCGCGGGGTGGCCGGCGGGAGCCCGCAGGATTACCTGGCCGGAACGGCTCAAAGTGATAGCTCGGACTATTTCACCACCGCCGCCGCCCCCGCCGGGACCACCGTCCTGCGGTTTTCGCTCAACGGTCCGAACAACGTCATGCCGGGCTATCCGCTGATTGTTGGCATCTACTACGGGCCGGTGGCCGGAGTGACAGGAACCGGAGACGTCGTGTTCACGGTTACAAACCTGCCGCCTTTCACGCAGGTCCATTGGCCGGACGAGCAGGATAATGGCGGCCACGACGTAGGCATTTCCAGCACAACCCGCACGGACGACACGCTCACGCTTTCCAGCCTGGGCGGCAACAACCAGGATGAATTCGAGATTTTGACGAACGTCGGTGGCACGACGCCAGTTGGCAACTACACCGTGACCGTCACGGGCTCGTATACGCTGGGAGGAATCACGATTTCGACCACAAACACCACCTGGAATATCGGCGTCGTTACCCCAACCTTTGCAGCGTCAAAGGCGACGGT